>USPE01000085.1 GCA_900556545.1 uncultured Peptococcaceae bacterium
GGTGCACGTTCTGTCGAGGATCAGCAGCACCGTCTGACGGTCAGTGGTTTTGATGTCGCATCCGGTATGAAAAACCCGACCAGCGGCGACTTTTCTGTTATGCTCAACTCCGTATATGCGGCACAGCACCCACATCATTTCGTATACCGTGGTTACGAAGTGGAGACAAGCGGCAACCCGCTGACACATGTTGTTCTGCGCGGCGCAGTCAGCAAACACGGTAACTCCACACAGAATTACCACTACGAAGATCTGATCCGTCTGTGTGACATGTACGAAAAAAGGGATCTTGTCAACCCGGCAGCCGTTGTGGACGTAAACCATTCCAACTCCGGCAAAAAATAAGGCAAACAATGCAGCCGCGCCAGCGTTTGCAGTCCATAAGCAGCCCAGGAGCTGGTCAAAATTTTATCCAGTTCCACCTGAATGCGTTCCCGGGCAATCTGTTCCAGCAAATAGCTGTACTGACCAATGGCAGCTTCGGTTTCCTGCTCAAATTGAAAATTCAACACACAGGCAAACCGCACTGCCCGCATAATCCGCAGGCCATCTTCCTGATATCGGCTGGCGGCATCTCCTACACAGCGAATGATGCCCTGCTGCAAATCGGAGATCCCATCAAAATCATCCACAATCCCTGTCTGTGGATGATAGGCCAGAGCATTGATGGTAAAATCTCTGCGGCTTAAATCCTTTTGTAAATCAGAGGTAAAAAATACTTCCTTGGGATGACGGTTATCTTCATACTCGCCATCAATCCGAAAGGTAGTAATTTCTACAGCCAGACCGCCCAGCAATACGGTGACGGTACCATGCTGCAATCCGGTCAAAATCACCTTATCCGCTTTAAAAAATTCCACCACCTGCTCCGGCAAAGCTTCGGTACAAATATCCCAATCCTTGGGCTGCTTTCCCAATAAGCTGTCCCGCACGCATCCGCCCACTAAATAGGCCTGCAAATGGTGTTGTGAAAACCGTTCTAAAATTTCCCGGCATTGCCAGGGAATTTGTATTTGCATCATCATCATCCTTACTTTCTGCACTCAAATACTGTATGCATCATCATATCCAAAAAATTTTTACAAAAACATTATGCTGTTGTTATCATAACAGGAAACGGAAAAAATAACAAATATAAAATCATTTCACTACAGCATTGCCACGAATTATAGAAAAACTATTTACTTTTGCGGCAAAATCAGGTAGACTAATATGCAATTAGGCAATGGCACAAAATTATTCAGGCTATTGTGAAAAAATTATTTATTATGAAATGTTTTATTGTAATTATACGAAAATTTTTATATAATATAATTACAAGTAACGTTCTTATATAAATTCCATTCTATATTGGAACAAAATATTATTACAACATTATAACTGGAGGGCATTATTATGAAACTACATCGTTATTTCTATCCAGATGGAAACTTTGAATTACTGTTCTTATGTGACTATTATCCTGTAGACATGTACAAACAGGATTTCTATAATCATAACTGCAGCCGTCTGCTGAACTTCCGCCAGAATATCAGCGACTCTTTGGACTACATCCGCGGTTATCTGTACAACGATCCGTACTGGCAGAGATTAACACAGGAATTAGAAGGGGAAGACGTACACGTTTATGCGTTCCCATCCTGCACCATTGACAACTTTAAGTCCGGTCTATATCCATTGGTAGAGGATTTGTGCCGCGCCAACGAATCTTTCTTTGATGCTGCAAAATGTCTGGTTCGTACCAGAACTCTGGAAAGCGAAGAAAAAGTATCCGGTCATATGGCAACCATCGAAAAATCCCGCTGCTGTGAAATTACCGACGAATCCATCGCTATTTTGTTTGATGATGTAACTACAAACGGCGCTTCTTTAAAAGCTGGTCATGATATTTTAAAAGCTGCCGGTTACAAAACGATTATTTGTATTGCTATCGCTAAAGTATATCATCCGGAAGAAGAAAGCGAAGATATTGAAGCACCTGTTTTGAAAAAAGAAGACTAATTCTTTTATTTACCAAAGAAATCTTCTTTGGCCGTTTTACCAATAAAAAACTGCCGTACACGCTATTTGCTGTGCGGCAGTTTTTTCTATTATATTTTTATTATGTTCCTATTTTTATTTTTGCACCAGCATAACTTGCTTTTACCGCAGCTGATATTTGCGGGAAACTGAATAAACGGTGTTGACTGTACCGCCGTCCTGCTCCAAATCGATACCCTGCTCCTTGGCATCCTCAATGGCTGAAAAAATAGAACTGACAGCAATCAAGCGGCTGTATATCTCGTTTTCTTTGCCATCAAAGACTCCATACTCCAAGCCCCAAAACATGGCCTGCTGTATAATGGTATAACTATAAAGCTGCTGGCGATAGACGGTGAGGATTTCTCCCTCTCTGTCCAATGTCAGCAATTCGGGATAGGTGATTTTATCAAAGGCATGTTCTGCGCAAATTTCCGGCAGGAACAAGAACAATTCTTCGGCTAAGATATCACCCTGCGCCCCTTCCTGCAGCCGTTCCAATACCATATCATAATCTTCTTCTAAGAAAATTTCGGCAGCCTGCCAGGTTAAGCGGCACAATTGCTGCTGGGTATAAGGATACGCTTGCCAGGTATCTGCCTGCTGCTGTAAGAAAACAACCTGCTTTTGCACCACAAAGCCTTTGGCATCCCATACCTGCACCAAATCTTCAATCTGTTGGCTGATTTCCGCGCACTCTATATGATTCAGCCGGCAAACGCCCGTTTTTATCTCCTCTGTTTTTGCACCATAAAACTCAATATAACAAACCTTCTGATTTCCCAGTCGTTTTATGATCTCATCCTGGAATAAGCTCCAATAATCTAAAGGTTCCTTCATCGACGTATGGGAACGCCCCGAATAGCAATTCCAAACATGCTCTTTCCCTGCAAATTCTGACCGCACAGTACTTTCTTCCGGCATACCAAACAAATGAAAAAAAACAGGAGCGATCATTTCCAAAAAACTTTCTGCCGCCATCTTTAACGCATCCTGCGGCGCGGCGCCCAATCCGGTTGCCTGCTCAATAATTATGCGATCCCATTGGGGGTGGGCCAACAAAAAATCCACCGACGCAGTGGTTCTTTTCATTTCTGTTACCAAGGGTGTAATGGTTAGCTGCCATTGGGGCAGATACAAATGTTCCCCTTCAACAATTGTTTCCACCATAAAATTTTTGTGCAGTTCATGATGCAGCAGATATTGCTGCGCTCCCCAATCTGTCAGCAAAGTTTCTTCTTCTTCTTGTTTTTTTGCAAAAACAGCCGGCTGCGGCAAATCATCGCACAAAGAAAAATAACGGCCATTTTTACGAAATTCGCAAATACCGGCTTCTTTTAACTGATACAAACCGATATAACTTGCCATCACCTGTTTTGTCAGCTGAATAAATTGCTCTAAATTGTAACACACACAATCCAGGTAACAATAGTGATAACCGGAGGCACCGCCAACACATTCCCCTACAGCAAATTTTGTTTCACTTAATTTCTGACTCAACTCTTTTTCTATTTCGCCCCGCACATTGATCCATTCTTCCTGAGCAATGGTTTCACAGGAATAAAAAACAAACACCCATACCATACCATCTAGTGCCGCATCCTCAAAAAGAAAGGTATCGTTCATATAGTAGCTGTTTAATATCGGAAGGGCTGCTGCCGATATGCTTCCGGCAAATACGTCCTCCCGCAGCCCCCAGTCTTCATATTCAGAATGCATATCATAGGTTGTAAACAGCCCCAGCGGGTCATTTTGCGGCGATAATGTCCCATCTGCCTGCAATTCAGCCAGAAAACTGTTCAAGGCGTCCAGCGTCATCGAAAAATCATTCTCAGGCAGCTCTAATATCTGTACATAGCCCAAATTGGCAATTACAGAAAGTTCTCCGATACATTGGTTTAATAGCTGATGCAAAAAAGTATAGGCATCATTTTGCTCTACCAACAAAAACGCCTCATGATAGCAGGTAATTCCCACTCTGCCGTCTTGCAGCAGTTGCGGCCAAACCTGTATTTGCGCTGGAGATAACAGATATTCTCCGATAGCCGCTTTTATTTGCTCCGGTTCTTCCGCCGGAAGCTGTCCCACAATAAAATCCCAATATTCCATGAGCGATTCCGGCGCCCGCATCTGCCAGCAAACCATTCCATAAAGGGTGGTGCGATTGCCATCGGGCGACAAAATAAGCTGATAGCGCCCTTCCCATTGTTCTAAATAGAAAACAGGCATACGGAATACATTTTTCAGAAGTTCATTTACATACTGCCGCACTGCAGCAGGATCAGCCTGTTGTTCCATCATGTCACGCACAATGGCTTCCTGCTCCGCAAACAAATCCCAAAAATCATCGACACGCTGCTGAAAGGGCAAATCCATTTGCTGCCACAGCATATGTTCCTGGCATTGCAGCAGCAGTTCTCTGGCCGCTGTATCCTCCGGTGTCAGCTGCAATAACAGATCCACAGCAGTCAATGCTTCTGCATACCGCTGCAAACTATATAAAACACGACTATATACAGAGTACCACTTGGCCTGTTTACGTGCCTTTGGCGCAATCTGTTTTAATGCACGCAGCGCCTCCTTGTCCATTTTTTTGGCATGCAACGCCTCTGCCAGCAAACACAATACATCGGCATTTCTTTCAGCTTCTGACAGATGTATAATTTTCTGTATGGTTTTTTCATACTCGCCTTGCCGATTCCAATGTTCTAATTGCTTTAGAAACATCTCGTTATCCTTCATTGTTTCCTGCATCCTGAAAAAACTCTCTCCTAATAAAATAAATATGCATAACAACAGAAAAAGGCAGTGCTGCCTGTACAGACCTGCCTTTTAGACTTAATAAGCAATCTGAATGCTGTGTCCTTCCACCGCAACGCCGTCTCCCCGCTTCATTTGCAGCTTCTGTTCTGCATGAAATCCAATGGTATCTCCATGACGCAAAGTGCGGTCCCCTTCCAGCACGTAATAGGCTGCATTATACAGAAATTCTCTGATATCTTCCAGACTTTGCTTACTATTTACTATTTCCAGCTCATCTTTACCAAAGGCATCCATGCCGATGGTATAACCATGATTTCCTGCTTCATTCTGGTACAGACCAAAGTAAATCCAGTTTTGCACCGGAAGTTCGCCCTGTTCCATTTCTGCGGTAATTTCCTGATAAGCTGCCGGTTCCAGCACTGTACCGGAAGTATATACCCCAATAGCATTTGCGGCTTCCAAACAGGAAGAAATGATTTTTACGTAGGTTTTCCCTGCCTCCGTCGGTGTCATCACATGGGGCAGCACAGCCACCATTAAATGGGCCACATGCTGCTTTGTAACCTCTACTGCATCTTTCCACAAATAATTGCTGGCTGCAAAACGCTCAGCCTCTCCATCAGGCACCGGCGTTGGTGTATAACCGATTACAACCATAGCGCCCGGTATATCAAATACCAGATTTCCATCCTGAATTTCAGGCTCTGTCAATACATCTACAGATTCTTCCGCCAATAACTGATCAAACCAATCGCCGGTCTCTCCGCCTTCTACGATAATCTCATCTGTTTGAGCAGAAACCGGTTCAATGCCCCATCGCTGCTTTAACCGCTGTTTTAACGCCAACAAGTCATATTGGGCATGATTCAGCAAAACAAAACCGCAAAAACTTCCTGTATAATTTCTTTTTTCTGCAGCACTGTGTTCTTCTGTCAAAACGGCCGCTGCCTCGTCCAATCGTTTCATACTGATTCCTCTTTTCCTGTAGTCTTTACAAAAACCCAACCGTTCATCGTTATTTTACAAAGTGCCTCTTAGCACCCTGATGATTCATCAAGTAACAATATGCTCATGTTAGCACACTGTTCCCATCTTTGCAATAATAACCTGCACAAAATAAAAACGGCCCTGCAAAAGCCTGACCGTTTGACGCAAGATAAAATCTGTGCAAAGCAGAATATGCTGCTGCAATTCATCTTGTCATTGCTGATATTCTTACTGATAGTCTTATTGATATAGCTGTTTTGCAATTTTCAGCAAAGCCTGAGACTGTGTTTCTGTAACAGAAGTACCTGCCGGCAGTAAAATCAGATATCCATCCTGCTGAACATACTGACGACCGGTTAATTCTTGATACAACGGGCCGTTGGCCATGGCTCTGTTGCGGTATAATTGCACCTTTGTTTTTAATACAGGAATATTTTTCTTGTAGCTTTTGGTCACATCGGTGATACCTGCCTGATAAGTTTTGTTCTTGTATTTGATTTCCATGGCTTTGGTTGTATTGTTCATTTGCGTGGAGGAACAGCCCAGCGCCAGCAAGGTATCGTACATAGATGTATATACATTGCCCTGACTGTCGGCTGCAATGGCCGGCAGCAGAACATTACCACTGACGTATAATCCCGTTTCTCCGCTGTTATAATAAACGGAACTGCCTCTTTTGGCAAAAAAACTTTTCTGCGCGATCTGCTTCAACGCATCACTCTGTCCCTCTAAAGCGGCAGAAAAATCACTTAAGGATGAAAATTGCTCCAAAATATACTGGCATTGGGGCGCTAACAACAGCATACAGCTTTGATCCTTCCATAACAGATAGTTTTTGGTTGCAACTTGCTGGTTTTCTCCATTATAAATTTTGGCGGTGATGGTATGCTGGCCAGTTGCAATATTGTCCACATCGGCCTTTAATACCTGATTAACAGAACCCTTTACCAACAAAGTGTCACCAATATAATAAGCAACGGTTCCTTTTTTGTTGCTGCTGCGCATGTTTAATTGCAATCCATTCTGCTGCAATTCAATGGATAGCTGCTGCTTGGAATTTTTGCTGGGCGCTAAATAATACTGCCAGCCGGGATAGGTAACCTCCTGCGGCAGCAAGGTATCGGTATAAATACCGTAAGCGCCGGCATTCAAGGCATTTACTGTCTGCTGCAGCGTATTGATGGTATGCATGTAAACAGCAATTCCGTAACTTTGCAAGGTTTTGGCCAATCCTGTATCAGCCAGTTCATAAGCCATAGTGACTGCAAAAATATCATTCTCCTGCACAAATTTGGCAATCCGGGCACCATTTCTTTCATTTGTCATTTTATACAGTGTCAAAATGATATCTTCGTATCCCAATGCCTTAATTGGTTCATATTCCTCATATTGATAAATCTGCGGAATAATTTGCTTTAATAGCTGCGGATATTGTTTTTGAATGGCTGTTAAGATGGCTACATTATCTTCTTTGGTGTCGGTTATAATATGTACCTGCGGATTTTTTTGCAAAATTTCTGCCAACTGATCCATGGTCAGCGGTGTAAATTTATTCATCACACTGCATTGCTGATATTGGGCAAACGAAACTGCTTTGTTTTGACCCAAGCCTAAATAATAACCGGCAGAACTTTCCCAATCATGAATCATGGCAATTTTGCCATCGGTGGTAAATGCCATGTCCACTTCGATATACTGATAGCCCGAATCAATGGCCTGTTCCAACGCTTCTCTGGAATTGGTGACTGTATTTCCCTGTATGGCGCCGCAGCCGTGTGCAATGGCTCTTGGATATGCGCCTGCCTGTGCCGGTGCGGCCGATAACATCCAAAAGAAACAACTGATCGACAACATGGTCAGCAGCAAATAAACCGCTTGTTTTTGTT
>USPE01000086.1 GCA_900556545.1 uncultured Peptococcaceae bacterium
AGTCCAATTCTTCCATACGCTGACATAAAAATAAAATCGGCGTATTGGCCTCTGCTGCTTTTTCCTGTGCAATGGTCAGCATCTGCACCTGGTTGGCCATGAGAATATCGTAACAGTCCACACCCAGCTGCGGGTAAGCATAATTGACCATGCAGCCGGCAAACAGCGCTACCCTTTGCCGCGGATGCTTTAGCGGTGCTTTGTTGCACAACCGTTCAGGCAGAGACTGGCTGGATAAGGTGGGCAGCAGTCGTTCCTGTGGTATACCGGCCATGCCCATTTTTTCCAGATTGAAACGCAGATGTGCGTCCTGCTGCTGTTGCTTTAAGGCAATACCCTGTACTTGCCGGCCGATTTTGGTCAAGGGCTTCAGTGCATTGGCACCCAGCAAAGAAAAAACGGTATCTTTCATCCAGCCGTTGCCTTCTGTGCGGGCTTTTTCTTCACGCAGCTGCAAAATCATCTGCGGTACAGGCATATGGAGCGGGCAGGTGTCGATACATCGCTGACAGCCGATACAGAGTGATAGGCCTGCTTCTTCCAGTTTTTCTGATTGGCTGGCATGAAAAGCGGTAAACACAGTGCCGCGGCCGCCGAGATATTTATAGCCGAATTGATCGCCAATGGCGCTGTAAACCGGACAGGTGTTGAGACAACTGCCGCAGTTCAGGCAATACAGGACCGACTGACAGCCGGCGTCAATGGCCTGTTGCCGTCCTTGCTTTAATAGAATGACATGGACTGCTTGCGGCCCTTGCCCGCCCTGCAGAAAATCCATAGCCGGGTGGGAGAATCGGCTGACTCCGTCGATAATGGAAACATAAGTGCCGATGTCCTGTCCGCAGCCATAGGTGGAGGCACTGCGCACAACGGTGAGACCGTCGGCAAAGTGAGGTACAATTTTTTCAATACCGGCGATGACGATATGGGTAGACGGCATGCTGGTGACACAGCGAATATTGCCTTCGTTTTCAGTCAGAAAGACAGCGCCGGTGTCGGCTGCAATGGCATTGGCTCCGGAGATGCCTACCTCTGCCTGCAAGAATACAGCACGCAACGCACGACGAGCAGCGCCTACTAATAATTCAGGATCGTCTGACAGTGTTTCCTGTAAATCCTGGGCCAATAGCTGGGCACATTCCACTCTGGTCAGATGGCAGGCCGGCGCTAATGTGTGAGCCGATTTTCCCTTACCTTCCAGCTGAGCCAGGCGATCACCCAGGTCGGTTTCGTAAACGGTGGCACCTTGCTGCTGCAAACGGCTGGTGACGGCAATTTCTTTTCCTGTGTTGGTCTTGGATTTGACTACCAACCCCTCGCCCACCAGATTGGCAATATAATCTGCCGCCGCCTGGTTATCCTCCGCCAGATATACCTGAAATCCCCGCTGTTCCATAGCGGCAATGGCCTGGGGCAGTAATTGATCCAGATTGGCAATGGCAGTTTCTTTTATCTGCTGCAGAACCGGTGACAGTTCAGGATGGGCCTGCACGGTGCGGACAATGCCGGGCCGCAGATGGTCGATGGTTGTATGTCGGCCAATCCAGGCAGGATGATCCTGCAGTCCGGCGTTAATTTTTTGTTGTAATATCCCATTGGGCATGGTGATTCCTCCATTCTCCATTGATAGTGATTGTCAGAATAATTTCACAATCACTTGTATATTTGATTGTGGAAAGGTTAGAAAGGTTAAAAAAGATTCTGAGCAAAAGTATAGCACAAATTTATGATTATCGTTCCAATTTTTTTCTGAAACCGGAAAGTGTTCTGTATACAATTTGATGAAAGATATTGTAATGTGGATATGTTTCATGATAAAAGAAAATTGAGGTAAGACAGTGTAAAGGTTTGTATACAAAATCGGGATAAATGAATCCTGTTATGTGTAAGTTTCATCGGGCAATATCTGTTGCAGCGTCCACACGCTGCTCTGGACAGTAGCTGCACGTATTTTTGTCGCTTTGGACTGCGTCCAGCTCCATAAAATACGTTTGCCACAGTCCATCCAGAGGTGGACTTTCTGCAAAGAGATTGCCCTCTTGCGGATGAAAGAAATGTTATGACAAGCGGAGTAAACATATTGTATTTTGGATAGTGCTATCTTTTTTTCTACAGTAAATTTATACTATCTTGACAGAAAAAAGGCCACTTGCTATACTAGAACGCAGATAGCTTGTTGCAGAACAGGGCATAAAATGGGGAGCACCACCCGGGGTGTTTTCTTTTTTATGCCCTGTTTTTGTTTTATCTGTATTGATTTTAATAAAAAAGAATTGCACATGAATGCAAAACGGATACGAGGTGATAGCACATTGCAGATTAATGGAGCGGCAGTGACAGCGGAAAAAGGTATGACACTGCTGGAATATTTAACAGAGCAACAATATGTATTGGAACGGATTGCGGTGGAATACAACGGCAATATCGTGCAGCGTGAGCAATATGGCGAGATTGTGTTGCAGGAAGAGGATCATATTGAAATTGTCAGTTTTGTAGGTGGTGGTTGAGATGGAAGTGGTGATAAACGGCAAGAAGACAGAAACCAGCTGCTGTTATTTACAGGAGTTGGTGGCTGGGCAACAGGGACAGACATTGCTTTATAATGGCTATCAAACAGAAGAAAACCTGCCCTTGCAGGCAGGTGATCAGATCGTCATTCTGCCCAGGGGTGTCATGCCTGACAGGGACAGTTGGGAATCTATGCTGGCAGTTCGCCATACGCCGCCGGTGCATGAGCGCATTCGGCAGGGAGCAGTGGCCATTGCCGGACTGGGCGGTTTGGGCTCTCATATCGCCGTAATGCTGGCGCGGGCAGGAATTGGAAAGCTGCTGCTGGTGGATTTTGATACAGTGGAAATCAGCAACTTGAATCGGCAGCATTATGCAGTGCGGCATTTGGGTATGCCCAAAACAGAAGCGTTGGCCATGCAGCTGCAGGAAATCAATCCCTTTGTGCAGATTACGACCAGACAGGTGACGGTGTGTGCTGAAAATGCTGTCTCATTATTTGCTGACTGGCCGCTGGTGTGCGAAGCTTTTGACAATCCAGCCGCCAAAGCCATGCTGGTTAATACGCTGTTGGCTGACGGACAGAAACAAATTGTAGCTGCCTCCGGCATGGCTGGGTATGGCAGCGCCAATCAGATTCAGACTGTGCGCAAAATAAAAGGGCTGTATCTCTGTGGCGATGAAAAAAGTGAGGCTGCAGTGGGGCAGAGTTTGATGGCACCAAGAGTGCAGATTTGTGCCGGACATCAGGCTAATATGGTCTTGCGATTGTTATTGGGACTCACAGCACCCTGACGAAAATGATTGACTCACATAGAAACATACTGAAATGAAAATAAGAACAGGAGAGATGTACAGATGCAGGATCCATTGGTAATAGGCGGACATAGTTTTCAGTCCCGATTTATTTTAGGCTCAGGAAAGTTTTCATTGGATTTGATTCAGGCGGTGGCGGAGCAGGGTGGTGCTCAGATGATCACACTGGCTTTGCGGCGAGCCAACACAGGAGGCGCTGCGGATATTTTAGAATATATTCCCAAAGGGCTGACCTTATTGCCCAATACATCCGGCGCTCGCACAGCAGAAGAAGCGGTGCGGATCGCCCGTCTGGCCAGAGCCATCGGCTGCGGCGATTTTGTGAAAGTGGAAGTGATTCGGGACAGTAAATATTTGCTGCCCGATAATTATGAAACCATTCGTGCCACAGAAATGCTGGCCAAAGAGGGATTTTTGGTGCTGCCCTATATGTATCCCGACCTGAATGTAGCCCGTTCTTTACAGGATGCCGGTGCAGCAGCAGTAATGCCGCTGGCAGCGCCTATTGGCAGCAATAAAGGGCTGCTGACTAAGGAATTTATACAAATTTTAGTAGATGAAATCGATCTGCCTGTGATTGTGGATGCCGGGATTGGGCGGCCATCGCAGGCCTGTGAAGCCATGGAGCTGGGGGTAGATGCCATTATGGCCAATACCGCCATCGCCACTGCCGGTAACGTGAAGCAAATGGCTGCGGCATTTCGGCTGGCCATTGAAGCAGGCCGTCAGGCCTATCTTTCCGGTTTGGGACGAGTGTTGGAAGGACGCGCAGAGGCATCCAGTCCATTGACCGGTTTTTTGGAGGCGTAAATCATGAACTTAAATGCCATTGACCCTATGTGTTATCTGCCGGATATGGAGCAGATTCAGTCAGATATTTTGGAAAAGGTGCTGCGCCGTACAGAAGCATATCAATATCAGGACTATACTGCCGCTGATGTACAGCGGGCGTTAGCAAAAGACAATTGTAGTATTGATGATTTTGCGGCATTGCTTTCACCGGCGGCGCTGCCGTTTTTGGAACAGATGGCGCAAAAAGCCCAGCGGGAGACAAGAAAACACTTTGGCACCTCCGTTTGCTTATTTACGCCATTGTATATTGCCAATTATTGTGAGAATTATTGCGTCTACTGCGGTTTCAACTGTCATAATCATATTTTGCGGGCCAAGCTGTCGGAAGCAGAAATTGAGCAGGAGTTGCAAGCCATTGCAGCTACCGGACTGCAGGAAATTTTGCTGCTTACCGGGGAATCCAGAGCTGCTTCCAGTGTGGACTATATTGGTCAGGCAGTCTCGCTGGCCAGTAAATATTTTAAAAATGTAGGCATTGAAATTTATCCGTTAAACAGCGATGAGTATGCTTATCTGCACCAATGCGGCGCTGATTTTGTTTCGGTTTATCAGGAAACCTATCATCCGGAGCGGTATGCACAGGTGCATTTGAGCGGTCATAAACGGGTATTTCCCTATCGTTTTTATGCACAGGAGCGGGCGCTTATGGGTGGTATGCGGGGTGTTGCCTTTGGTGCGTTGCTGGGGTTGGACGATTTTCGTAAAGATGCTTTTTCTGCCGGGCTGCATGCTTACTATACCCAGCAGAAATATCCCCAGGCAGAAATATCCTTTTCCTGTCCGCGTATGCGGCCTTATATCAACGGTGCGGATAATAATCCCAATGATGTGCATGAACCACAGCTGCTGCAGGTTATGCTGGCGTATCGTCTATTTTTGCCCTTTGCCGGTATTACTATTTCTACACGGGAACGAGCCGGATTCCGGGACAATGTGGTAGGTATGTGCGCCACCAAAATATCCGCCGGTGTTCGGGTTGGTGTAGGCGGTCATGAAGAGGAACAAAAGGGCGACGAGCAGTTTGAGATTTCTGACCCACGCAGTGTGGAGGAAGTGGATGCCATGCTGCGGCAGAAAGGGCTACAGCCGGTTTATATTGATTATGTGAGGGTATAACCATGGAATTGATTGCAGTAACCAATCGAGCATTATGCCATCAGGATTTTTTGCAGCAGTTGTATAAATTGGCCAATGCGCAGGTTGCGGCCATTATTTTGAGGGAAAAGGATTTATCGGCGGAGGCATATTTGCAGTTGGCTTATCAATGTCAGCAAGTATTGCAGCCTACCGCAGTTCCATTGATTTTGAATGGACATATTGCAGCGGCTCGGCAGTTAGGGATTGACGCGGTGCAGTTATCTTATCAGGATTTTGCTGCACAAAGACAGCAGCTGCAGAATTTTTCCCGCGTGCTGGTATCGGTGCATAGTGTGCAGGAAGGGCAGCAGGCTGCACAGTGGGGAGCTCATGCTCTGATTGCAGGGCATATCTTTCCCACAGACTGCAAAAAAGGAGTTGCTCCCAGAGGGCTGTCTTTTTTAGAACAAGTTTGTAATGCGGTAACAGTGCCGGTGTATGCCATCGGCGGTATTACCGCTGATACGCTGCCTTTGGTGCAGCAAAGCAAAGCAGCAGGTGTTTGCATCATGAGCCAGGCCATGCAGGAAAATTTTTTCTGGTTTCCGTATTGACAATCACAATAGAAGGTATTAAACTATATAAAGTCGGATAGGTACTACCACCTTCTATTGGTATCGGGATGTAGCGCAGCTTGGTAGCGCGATTGCTTCGGGAGCAATAGGCCGCAGGTTCAAATCCTGTCATCCCGATTGATAAAAGAAAAGCCCCAAATGCGTATTTCGCTTAACAATGCGCATTTGGGGCTTTTTCTGTGTTTAGAAAATTGGAATAAGACGATTCTATCATAAATGAGATCAATTTTTAAAATAAGGGTACAAGTTTTCCTTTTTAATATAGTTCGTAGTTCATAATAAAGATTTCAGCTAATCATCTGATGAGTAGAAGATGGACGGGATGACATCGTTTCTTTGACAGCACTAATTACTATAATATAGCGGTTAAGAAACACAGCAAAAAGTTTGGGAAACAAAAATATTTTTTCGGCGGCATGAAAATGCAGCTTCTTTCGCATACTTTTTTTTTTCGGTGGAATACTACCATCACAAGGAGGCGGAAGCAATGGAACTGCATTTAGAGCATAATCTGCAAAATAGGGAAAAACGATTACAAAAGCTGCAGGAACTGGATCAGGCAAACATGGAACAGCTTTTATTGGAGCTGCAGCAGGAACACCAGCAATTGGTGTCTATGGAGGCGGGAAGTATTGATCTGACAGAGCAGCGATATTATCAGGAGTTGATAGAACAAAATAAAGAACAGACCTTACGGATACAAAAGGAAATAGACAAAGAATATCAAAAACAAATTTCCCTTGTAACGCCGAAAGCGCCGGTTTTAAAAAATGTGCTGCGCGCTTTTTTGGTGGGCGGCACCATTTGTTTACTTGGACAGCTTGTAATCAACTTTATGATGCTTACGTATGACGCTGATTTTAAAAGCGCTTCGGCTTTGGCCAGTATCACCATCGTTGTGATTACAGCGGTTCTGACAGGAATTGGGGTTTATGATGAGATTGGTCGTTATGGCGGCGCTGGTTCTATGGTGCCCATCAGTGGTTTTGCTAATTCGGTGGTATCCGCGGCATTGGAGTTCAAGCGGGAAGGCATGATTTATGGGATCGGCGCCAAGATTTTTACCATTGCCGGCCCGGTTATTTTATATGGCACGGTAGCTTCTGTGGTAATTGGTATGATTTATTATTTGCTGGGGTGATAGTATGGGAAAACGAATTGGAAAAAGAACCATTGCATATGATACACCGGCAGTCATTCGTTCTTGGGCTACCGCTGCTGGTAGGAAAGAAGCCCGGGGAAAGCTGGCGGAGCAGTATGATTTTATTTTGAATCATAATCAGTTTGGTGAAAAGTCCTGGGAGCGGGCAGAGCAAAAAATGCAGCAGTATGCGTTAGAATTGGCGCTGGAGAAAGCGGGGCTGCAGGCAAGTCAGCTGGATTACTTTTTAGGCGGTGATTTGCTCAATCAAATTATAGCCACCAGCTTTACTGCCAGAGCGGCAGGTGCGCCTTATTTTGGTTTGTATGGCGCCTGCTCTTCTTTGGCAGAAGGAATGATCTTAGGTGCTTGTCTGTTGGACGGAGGATTTGGCCGTATGGCTGCTGTCTGTACGTCCAGTCATCACGATGCCGCTGAACGGCAGCTGCGCTATCCGACAGAAATGGGTGTGCAGCGCACATTGACAGCCCAATGGACTGTGACAGGCAGCGGCGCCTATATTTTGGACAAAGGGCATGGGCAATGGCAGATCACGCA
>USPE01000087.1 GCA_900556545.1 uncultured Peptococcaceae bacterium
CAAATACAAAGAAGAAATCGCTTCTTTGCAGGCCGCTATTGACCGTGCCGGTTCTGATATTGAGATATTCCAAATGCCAACCTTCTATCCGGCTGGTGATGAACAGACTATGGTACAGATGGTTACTGGCAGAAGTGTTCCAGAACGCGGTCTTCCATTAGATGTGGGCGCTGTTGTAGACAATGTTGGTACTATGCTGAATTTGTATGAAGCATTGCATGGTGCGCCTGTTACAGAAAAATATTTGTCTGTAGTTGGTGAAGTAAAAGAACCAATTATGCTGAAAGTGCCAATTGGTACTCCGGTAACAGAATGTATTGCTGCTGCACAACCGACCATCAGTGATTACAGAATCATTTTGGGCGGCCCGATGATGGGTAAAATCCCGGCTGACGCGCAGGCTATTGCAGATGCAGTTGTTACCAAAACAACCGGTAATATTATTGTATTGCCAAAAGATCACTATCTGTTCCAGCGTGCCGAACTGCCGCTGGCAGCTATCAAACGTCAGGCACGTGCCGCTTGTATCCAATGTAAGATGTGTACAGATTTGTGTCCGCGTTATATGATTGGACATCAGATTCGTCCTAACATGGTAATGCGCAATATCTGGCGGGAAGATCAGATTACAGATGATGAAGAATATTTAGCAACATTTGGCGAAGCTATGAACTGCTGCGATTGTGGTGTATGTGAAATGTTTGCATGCCCGATGGGATTATCTCCACGTAAAGTAAATAGCTATGTAAAAGGCCAGCTGCGTGAAAAAGGCATTAAAGTTCCACGTAATATGGAACCTGTTGCTCGTGAAGGCATTGACAACCGTCGTATTCCAACTCACCGACTGATTGCTCGTCTGGGTTTGGCAGAATTTGATGGTTTGCATGCCCATGAATGTTTTGAATTGAAACCGGAAACTGTATATGTGCCATTCCGTCAGCATATCGGTAAACCTGCTGTTCCTGCTAAGGCAGCCGGTGATCGTGTTGTAAAAGGCGAAGTGTTGGCTGCTGCGGCAGAAGGATTATCTGCCAATATTCACGCCAGCATGAATGGTATCATTGTTGCGATTGATGAAAACGGCGCTCGTATTAGAAAGGAGGTATAATGCTATGGGAAATGCATTAGGCATGATTGAATTGTCCAGTATTGCCCGGGGCATCGAAACCTGCGATTATATGGTGAAAGCAGCCCAGGTAGATCTGGTACGTGCTTCTACTGTTTGTCCAGGTAAATACATCATCATTATCGGTGGCGATACTGCTGATGTAAGAGCCTCCATGACAGAAGGATCTAAAATTGGGGGGCCGTATGTAGTTGATACATTGCTCATTCCTAATATTAATGAACAGGTGATTCCGGCAATCTCTATGACCAATCAGGTAACAGACAGAGATGCTATCGGAATCCTGGAATTCTACTCTATCGCATCTGCAATCACAGCTGCCGATGTGGCTGCGAAAGCTGCTGATGTTACTTTAATCGAAGTAAGAATTGGCTATGCTATTGGTGGAAAAGGCTTTGTTACTTTGACTGGTGATGTAGGCGCAGTTCGCGCTGCTGTTTCCGCAGCCAAAGAAAATGCTGAATTGCTGGTAAACACAAGTATCATCCCAAGACCGGCAAATCAGTTGTTTGACGCATTATTATAATCCAGTAAGAGATAATTCAAATGAGATATTGTAAAAATCTTGTTTAAGGAGAGAGATAGAATGGATTTATTGAAACTTCAGGAAGAACTGAGAGAAAAAGCTCTGCAGAGATCTAGAGAAGAAAAAGCTGCCAATAAAGCAAAAGCACCAGCTGCTGGTCCGGTAAAAGGTCCTATTATTGACTTCCGGTATCGTCCAAACACCAAAAGTATCATTGGCGGTATTGCTGAAAGCCCAATTTTCCGTGCTGGTCTGATTGCCAACGGTGTAGATATTGATGAATTCTACAGCAGAGCAAGAACCATGCCGGAAATTATTGCAGACCTGAAAGAACACAATGTAATGAAAGCTGTTATCGTTGGTCGTGATGCGGAAACAACCTACGGCTACAAACCAAACAACCCAGAAATCAGACAGTTCGTTCAGGCTTGCCCTGAAATTTTCCTGGGCTACTATGGTGTAGACCCTCACAAAGGCATGCAGGCAATCCGTGACCTGGATGCAGCTGTAAAAAGTGGTGATTTCCACGGCGCTGCCATGGACCCAATGTATGCACAGCTGAAAACCAGTGATGCAAAAATGTATCCAGTTTATGCAAAATGCTGCGAACTGAACATTCCTATCGTTATCACTGCTGGTCCAGCTCGTTATACAGCAAATACCGTTATGGATTACACCCATCCAAGTGAAATCGATATCGTAGCAAAAGACTTCCCAGATCTGAAAATCATCGTAAGCCATGGTGCATGGCCATTCGTTGATGAAATGATCGGCGTAACTTTCCGGAACAGAAACGTATTCCTGGAAGTATCCGAATATGAAGAATATCCAGGTGCAAGCGACTTCCTGGATGCTGCAAAAACTATCCTGAAAGATCAGTTCTTGTTTGCCAGCGCTTGCCCATTCGTACCATATCTGGAAGCTGCAGAAAAATATACAACCTATGGTTTTGATGATGAAATCATGGAAAAAGTTATGTGGAAAAATGCTGCAAGAGTATTGGGTATGGATGTATAATTGCCTGAATTTTCGTAAAAGGAATTTTGCGATTTAGGTTACAAAAAAATATTTTTTAAGTAAAGCGGTATGGCGATAAGTCATACCGTTTTTTTGTCCATAAAAACATATAAAGAAACATGTGTAGGGCAATCTTGTATCCCAATATTAGAGATGCTATAATAATAATACATTATACGCTGTGCAACTGATATAAGGTTCTGTAAATCGGAGAAAGGATACATAGCATGAAAAAATTAATGGAAAACATACAAAAGTGGCCCAATTTTAAGCGCGTTTTGGATCCAAAACTGCAAATGGGAGTATTGACCATATGTTTGCTGGTGATTATTCTGGTTTCTATTGGTAATAGTGTTCAGTTGAACACCGTTTTACTGGATAGCACAGAAGATTACGTAGAAGATGTGGCTTATCAGCTTACCAATGAAATTAATGCCAAGCTGGAATCCGATTTAATTGCAGTGCAGCTGGTGGCGGACAGTGTCCAAAGATTGCGGACCGATGTCAACGGCGATCAGGTAGTGCAGGATTATCTGGAGCGGAAATCGGCAATTATGGGAATGGATTCCTTTATTATTTTGGAACCGGACGGCACCGTTTCCAAGTCTGAGTTTACCGTAGAGAATCCGCTGGAGATAGCCGGCGTTCGGGATGCGTTTCAAGGAGAGAGCAATATCTCCCATATTGGCAATGAAATGCTGCTTTTTGCAGTGCCTATTTATTTTGGTGATAATATCGACAAAGTTTTGCTTGGGGTACGCAATCAAAATACAGTGCAAAAAATGATTCAGCCTAAAAGCTTTGCAGGAGAAGGGCTCAGCTGTATTGTAAACAGCCGGGGGGATGTAATCATTTCGCCTGCTGATATCAGTCCGTTTATGCAATTGGCAGATATTATTGACAAAGGCTCTGACAATCATATTAAGCATCAAGTTGAGCAGCTGCAGGACGATTTGCAAAAAGGAAATGCCGGCGTTTTGCATTTTACCTCCACCAACGGTACCCCAATTATCATGTCCTATCATAGCTTGCATATTAGCGATTGGGTGTTATTGGTTATGATTCCGGCTGATTTGGTCATAGCCGAGACTTCCCAATATGTAGTGCGTACTGTGGTGGTAACCGGATTGATTGCATTGGTGATCGTGCTCTTTTTGCTGGTGGTTAGCCGTTTCTACTATCGTTACAACAAAAATTTGGAGAATATTGCTTACACCGATGTGCTGACAGGCGGTTTGAATAATGCAGCCTTTCAGACCAGATATCGTGCGTTGGCCAAAACCATGCAGCCAAATAGTTATGCAGTGGTATTATTTAATATCAAAGGATTTAAGCTGGTTAATGAAAATTTTGGTGTTGTTGCCGGTGACGATACCATCAAATACGTTTATCAGATTATGAAGGAAAATATGTCCGAGCATGAATTTGTAGCCAGAAGTGAATCAGACTTTTTCTTTGTGTGCATGAAAGAATCCAAACCGGAAAAAATTGAAGCGAGAATTGAGCAGCTTGAAAAAGAAATCAATGCGTTTAATGCCTATGCGGAAATTCCTTATCATCTGAATTTTTTCCAGGGTGTTTATTTGATAGACGATCCTGCTTTAGAAATTACCATTATACAGGATAGAGCCAGAGCGGCCTGCCAGAGTCAGCGTTTGACAGGGCAAACGGGCTGTAGCTTCTATAGCACAGCATTGACGCAGCAGATGCAGATCGAACAGGAGCTGGATACACTATTTGATGAGTCCATCCAGAATGGAGACTTTAAAGTATATTTGCAGCCAAAAATTTATCTGAACGATAACACATTAGGCGGTGCAGAGGCATTGGTTCGTTGGCAGCATCCAAAGCGGGGCATTATTTCACCTGCCGATTTTATCCCCGTATTAGAAAAGAACGGGAAAATATGCACTTTGGACTTGTATGTGTTTGAAGGCGTTTGTGCGTTGCAGGAACGCTGGTATCAGGAAGGGAGAAAACTATTTCCCATTTCCGTTAATTTATCCCGGCAGCATTTTAAAAATCTGAATTTTCTCAAATATTTTTCCGAAATTGCCGGTAAATACCAGATTCCGCCGGATATGCTGGAATTTGAATTAACCGAATCCATTTTTGTGGATGATCAACAGCTTTCTCTGGTAAAATACGGTATTCAAGAAATGCACAACAAAGGCTTTTTATGCTCTTTAGATGATTTTGGCTCCGGTTTTTCTTCGTTGGGAATGCTGAAAGCATTTGATGTAGACACGTTAAAGCTGGATCGTCGTTTCTTTGACGATATGTCCAGCGGCAAAAATCAAAAAATCATTGCCTGCCTGACCGAACTGGCTGACAAACTGCAGGTTAAAACCGTTGCCGAAGGGATTGAAACACCTGATCAGCTGGAATATTTGCGGGATGTGCATTGCGATATGGTTCAGGGTTATGTTTTCTCCAGGCCGTTGTCCATTCCAGATTTTGAACTTTGGGAGCAGCAATTTACAGTAGCAGATCACACAAAAGATAAAATGGAGGTTCATCCATGAAAAAGATGATTCAGAAAAATCTGCTTGTTATCATTGTGATTGCCATGCTGGTTTCCTTGGCTTTGAATTATGGCGTACAGGTGATGCGTGTGCAGCAGGATATGCGCACCACGTCCGCTCATCTTTTTTGGCAGATTGAGCAGATTTTATCGCAAAATCAAGTAGAAACACAGACAGTTGTAGAAGAATTTAAAAATACCTGTCTGATTCAGGCCAAAGCCGCAGCCTATATCGTACAGTATCGGCCTTTTATTTTAGAGGAACAGGCCGAACTGGAAAAAATAGCTGCGTTGCTGCAAATTGACGAGCTGCACGTATTTGACCAAAAAGGTAATTTATATGCCGGCACAGAACCGCAGTATTTTGGTTATACTTTTGATTCCGGGGAGCAGATGCGGTTCTTTTTGCCTATGCTGCAAGACAAAAATCTGGAATTGTGCCAAGATGTGACGCCTAATACTGCTGAGGGCAAGCTGATGCAGTATGCAGCCGTGTGGCGGGAAGATGGCCAAGGCATTGTACAAATTGGTATGGAGCCGGAACGAGTGCTGGAAGCCACCAAGAAAAATGAGCTATCCTATATTTTTTCTTTGTTGACTGCTGAAAGCGGCGCTACGCTGTATGCGGTAGACCCTCAAACTTATGTGGTGCTGGGTTCTACTGATCATAACCTTGTAGGAAAGCATATTTCAGAAATTGGTTTGGATGCAGAGGAAATCTCTCATGGCGAAAAAGGATTTTATGACAAAATAGACGGCCGATTTGTTTACGGTGTTTTTGAACTATCCAGTGGAACATCCGATACCGTCTTGTTAGGGCGCGTTTGTACAGTAGACAGTTTGTTCCGCAATATCACAATGGACAGCATCTTACTGGGCGTTTATCTGTGTTTGCTGGCAGTGCTGATTATTATCAATATTTCCCGTTATTTAGATAGAATTATTGTCAGCAGCATTGCGGTGATTAATGGAAAATTGCAAAAAATTACAGATGGGGACCTGGATGAACGGGTGAACGTGCAAACAACGCCGGAATTTACCGAACTAAGCGGTCATATCAACCAGATGGTGCACAGTCTGCTGCAAACAACCGATAAGCTGTCGTCCGTTTTGGATATTGCACAAATTCCTATCGGTGTGTACGAATACAACAAAGGCGTAGAGCGAGTGCGCATTACCAATCGTGTTCCGGATATTTTAGGTTTGTCTGAAACCGAAAAAGATAAATTGATTTCCAATTATATCTGGTTTGAAGAGCGGCTGCAGCATCTGCGTCAATTCCCGTTTGATAAAGAACAATCCATTTATCAGCTGCCCGGTTTGCCGGTTCGTTATATACGGTTGGAATCTTTCCAGAAAGAAAATAATATTTTGGGAATTTTGATGGATGTCACCAAAGATGTCCAGGAACGGCAGCTGATTGAGCAGGAACGGGATGAGGACAGCCTGACAGGCCTATGTAATCGTCGGGCGTTTTATACCCATATGGAGGAATTGTTTGCCTGTCCGGAACAGCTAAAGCATTCTGCCATGCTGATGATAGATGCCGACAATCTGAAACAGGTCAATGACAACTACGGACATGAAGACGGCGACCGTTATCTTTGCAGTGTAGCCGATGTGCTGCGCACAGTTACTGCAGAGCATCAGATTATTACCCGACTGGGCGGCGATGAGTTTGCTATGTTCCTGTATGGCTGTGATGAACGGCAGCAGTTAGAAGAACTGATTGAGCAGCTGAAAGACAAACAAAATGGCTATATTCTATCGCCGGAACAGAAACGTCCGGTATACTTTTCCATAGGCTGTGCATTTTATCCAGAAGAGGGCAATGACTATCATGCATTGTTAAAATGGGCAGATATTAAAATGTATGAAGAAAAGCGCAGAAAAAAATAAAATGATTGCAGTGTAGCACATTGTTAAACCAATGGGGCTGCAGTATAAGGCAACGATCCAACAGATGCTTGGTGAAACGGGTTTTATAAAAATTGCGTTTCTATCCTGCTGAGATGACAGCCGATTACTGCAGCCCTGTTGTGTTTTTGCAGATAATTGTGGTTCTATCATAAATGCTGAAAAAGCGAATGAAAAATTTCTGATAAAAGTCTACGGAGCGTAGATTGTTTTTTCTATCACAATTGCGTAAAATACAGCAAGAGGGATCAGATAGTCAAAAACAGCAGTTAAACAAAAACAGCGCCAAAAAATTATTGGTTCATGATTCAATATGTTTACTCCGTTTTCAATAGCTTTCCTCAAAATCACCAGGAGGGCAATATCTTTGCAGAAAGTCCACCTCTAGATGGACTGTGGCAAGGGTATTTTATGGAGCTGGACGGAGTCCAAAGCGACAAAAATACGTGCAGC
>USPE01000088.1 GCA_900556545.1 uncultured Peptococcaceae bacterium
AATGGTCTAGTCAACTTTATTCTAATGGATTTCCTTCATTTTTGCTCTCTTTTTTTATTATTTTTTATAAAAAAATAAATGTCAGGATAATCGCTACCCCAACATTTATTATAGAACCCGTTTTTTTTGCAAAAATTATCTAGTAGATTTGTTCAAGCGTTTTATGATAGGCTTGCTTCAGGATTGCGATAATATCTTGCCCTAAAGTAGTTTCGCATAAATCTTTTTTTATATAAACTGCAGTTGCGATACGAATAGGGATGTCAAGAGGGATAGTGGTTATATTATTTTGCATGATTATATTAGATAATGAAGAACCTTGTGTGGATGGCACACTAATGGCATAATGTGAACCGGAAAGTAACAATTCCTGTGAAGTAGACATTTTATTAGTATAGGAGACGATATTTAGTGCAATATGGTTTTTGAGACATATTTGAGCTACATTAGATATAGTTCCATCATGAGAAAAACATAGTAACGGAATGGATTCTAAGATGGAACGGGGAATAGAAGCATATTCTGCATATGGGCTGGTTTTGTTTGCGATAAGTTCCAGTTTTTCAATATTAAGAATAAATAGATGATAATTTAAGGCTGGTTTACTGTGTTTTAAAAGGGAATTGTGCTCTCCTTGTAAAAAAATCAGGTCATATTGTGTCGAATCATTTGCAGTTTGGGAGCAAGTAGAAAGATTTAATTCCATACTTTGAGTAGTGATTGCATGTCCATGTTGTGTTATGTTATGCAGCAAAGGATTTACAATAAAATCCAACATTGCAGAATGTGCTATTTG
The DNA here is from genome assembly GCA_900556545.1 of uncultured Peptococcaceae bacterium. Lineage (GTDB taxonomy): Bacteria > Bacillota > Peptococcia > Peptococcales > Peptococcaceae > UBA7185. Next base: position 797 of record USPE01000088.1, read on the forward strand.
TAAATGATATGTTTTTTGCTCTATGTTATTTGGATGGTGCTCTTGGTGGTTAGTTTGCAGCATTGTCAACATTTTTTTGTGTTCGTTAAGTACACGAATTGCAAAACTATAGACAATTTTTCCGTCTGCTGTGAGAGTGGTGCCTTTGGTGCTGCGCGAAAAGATGGTGACACTTAGTTCTTGTTCAAAAGCTTGCATAGAACGGCTTAAATTTTGATGTGTCATGTGTAGATATTGGGCGGCAATATTAAAACTGCCCCATTGATAAATTTGTATAAGTTGTTCCAATTGTTCTAACTTCATAATTTCACTCCTTTAAAATACCCATGATTGGTATATTCTATTGATATGTATTATAGCTGATTTTATTTTTTGTTGCAATTTTTTTGTGATAGCTGTTAAAAGGCTTGCTATACATAAATTAAAATTATATGTACTATATACATAGGAGCTAGATAGAAATTCAGTGATGAGTAAGCGATTAGAAGGAGAGGATGTATTATGACAAAACGTGAAGTAATCAGCGACAAAATTTTAGTATTGGGCATGGATGGTTTAGATGCTAGATTACTGAAAAAGTATGTGGATGAAGGAAAATTGCCAAACTTTAAAAAGTACATTGAACGGGGTGCTCAGAGAGAGGATTTGGTACTGTTAGGTGCTCAGCCTACTGTAACACCAGCGCAGTGGACAACGCTGGCAACAGGTGCTTATCCTTACACCCATGGTGTAACAGATTTTTTTGCACCATCCAAAGAGTTAGATGCACAGGAATATAATTTTGATTCTCGTAACTGTGCAGCAGAACAAATTTGGAATTGTTTTGCTGAATCTGGTAAAAAAACACTGGTATTCCATTGGCCGGGTTCTGCATGGCCTCCAAGTAGCGATAGTCCAAATTTACATGTAGTAGATGGTTCGACACCAGGTGGTGTTGGTTATGGTGCTGCTACTGTAGAAGTAGAGTTTATGATGGAAGCCAACACAAAAATTCCAGAATTAACGTTCCAATTTGCAGCTGCGCAAAGTGGTAGCGCTCCTTGTGTTGTGGAAGGTATGGAAAAAGCAGATGATGCGGACAATGAAGAAGATATCAATCAGGCAGTTGCTTCTGCAGATTCCTACATGGTTCCAATAAATCACAACTACGTTATGAATAAAGATGAAGGTATGGGTGGTTTTATTGGTGCTAATTTGGATTTAGTACAGTCTCCAATTAAAGCTGCTTCTGGTTGGGAAAATGCTCCAAAAGATGCAAAAGAGTTCTATTTATTATTATCCAGTGGTAGGATTCGTCGTCCAGGTTTAATTCTGCGTAATGAAGCGACTGGAAAATATGATACGATTGCTTTATATACTTCTAAAAAAGATAAAGAACCATTATTTATTGCGAAAGATAAAGAATTAGTCCGAAATATTATTGATAAGGGGTTTAAAGGTAATGATGAATCTTGTCGTGCGATTCGTAACTTTAAAGTTTTAGAACTGGCGGAAGATGGTAGTAAACTGCGTATGCATATTTCTGGTGCTATGGATATTGATAATGATGGTGTATGGCATCCAAAATCTTTGTACAAAGAAGTGGTAGAGAATGTCGGTTATCCACCAGCTACCAGCAATTTGGGCAGCCAGAATAAAGAACAAATCAGAGATTGCATGTTTGAAAACTGGGATGTTAGCTTGGATTGGCATGCTGGTGCGATGAGCTATTTGATGGACAATGGTGGTTATAGTGCTGTGTTTTCACATTTTCATGCGTTAGATTTACAGGCGCACATGATTGTACGTTTTATGAGTGATAAAAAAATTGGTAACTGGACCAATAAAGTTGACCCTGAATGGTATTGCCGGATGATGGAAGATTTGTATGTACAGGAAGATAGATATGTAGGTAAATTCTTACATTATTTAGATGAAGGTTGGACTATTTTGTTAGTATCTGATCATGCGTTAACTTGCCCGCAGCATACTCCGCCAATGTTATGTGATATGAGTGGTTTGAATACAATTGTGATGGAGAAATTAGGTTATACTGTATTAAAACGAGATACAAATGGTAAACGTTTGAGAGAAGTAGATTGGGAAAAAACAACAGCAGTTAACAATCGTGCTTGTCATATCTATATTAATCTAAAAGGCAGAGATCCTCATGGTATTGTAGAACCTGAAGATAAATATGAATTAGAAGAACAAATTATGACAGATTTGTATGGTTTACGTGATGAACATACCGGTAAACGTATTATTGCACTGGCATTGCGTAACAGAGATGCAATTTTGTTAGGCTTAGGTGGTCCAAAATCTGGTGATATTTGTTTCTGGACAGCAGAAGGTTACAATTATGACCATACAGATGGTTTATCTACTACATGGGGTGATGCAGATACGTCCTTGTCCCCAGTATTTATTGCAGCAGGGAAAGGAATAAAAGAAGGTTATGCAACAGAACGTATTATTCGTCAGGTAGATGTAGCTCCTACGGTAGCCGTTTTAGGTGGAGTACGTTTCCCGGCACAGTGTGAAGGTGCACCGGCGTATCAAATTTTTAAAGATGAAATTTAAATATAGTATTTAACTATAGTTAGGCTATCTGCGTTATTATTTTAGATAGCGCAGATAGCCTGGTTAGGAGGGAAAATTATATGGTCACAGCGACAAAGAATAAAAATACGGCGTATTATATTAATTCTATTATTTGTGTAGCTATTATGTGTTTTTTTGGTTTATTACCATCTCCTGTAGAAACGATTTCTCCATTGGGGATGCGGATTTTAGGTATTTTTATTGGTTTGATTTATGGCTGGATTTTTGTTGATTTGATTTGGCCAAGTTTTTTAAGTTTTGTAATGTTAGGCTTTACTGGTTTAATGACGGTAAACGAAGCATTTATTTCTGGTATGGGTTCAGTATTGTATTTACAGTTATTCATGTTGTTCTTAGTAGCTGCCTATTTTGACAAATGTGGGTTAACTACATATATTGCAGAGTGGTTTGTAAGTAGGAAGATAAATGTAGGGCGTCCATGGGTATTTACTTTTATGTTGTTTTTATGTGTAATTGTAATGTCGTGTACTGTTGGTTATGTGGCAGGTGTTTTGATTTTATGGACGATTTTTTACAAAGTATGTGCTATTTATGGATTTAAAAAAGGTGATACGTATGTAGGATTTATTGTTGGTGGTTTGATGTATGTAGGTGTTATGAGTACAATCTTATTTCCGTTTACTAGTTTTGGTATTATTGTACAGGGACTAGTTCGCCAAGGTGTAGGAACTGATCTTGTATTACCTGTTGGTCCATGGTTATTTATAAACACATTGATTGTTTTTGCTTTAATTTTTGCATATATGGCATTTGGTAAGTTTATTTTAAAAATTGATTTATCTGTTATGAAAACAGGTGGTGATGATTTTGTAAACTTACGTGAAAAGAAAATGACACATAAACAACGAGTAGGTTTTATTTATTTGGTTATTTTTATGGTAATGCTGATGGGCGGAACAATATTTCCACAACCGTTAAAAGGGATATTTGCAAATATTGGTGTGTTGGGGACTTGTGCTCTTTGTATTGTTGGTATGGTGTTTATTCGTGATGAAAATGGCCTCAATAAAGTTACAATTAACGATTTGAAAGTTGGCATTAGTTGGGAAACTCTGATTTTAATGGCTGCTACTATGCCACTGGCTACAGCATTGGAATCAGAGGAAGCTGGGATTGTTGGCACCATTGTAACATGGTTGACCCAAACGTTTGCAGGTTATAGTCAGGTAGTATTCTTGATTGCGGTAATTATTATTTTTGGCCTTTTAACACAATTTGTTCATAATATGGTTTTACTAGTTATCTTTACCCCAGTATTATGCCAGACTTGTGTTGGATTAGGAATTAGTCCATGGCTGTTTGCGATTCTACTTACGTTAGCGTTACAAACTGCAGTTGCTACACCTGCTGCAAGTTGTCAGGCAGCAATGGTATTTGCCAATACTGATTGGATTACTACGAAACAGGCTTACATTAATAGTCTTGTATTTGTACTGTTTAGCCTTATCATTTTAGTGGTAGCAATTCCAATTGGTATGTTGATATTTTAATTAAGTTCAAGGCTGTCATTGTAAAATGGCAGCCTATTGACTGTTATCATATAAAAAGGTGTGAAGCAAATGGAAACAAAAATAGTAAACAAGTGGAATATCAATATGAATACATTGAACCAGGCGAAGTACGACATAGCAGAATCTATCAAAGTTTGGGGATTTGTAGTAGAGGAAAACAAGATACTATGTGGGCGTATTTTTTTAGAAGAAACAGCCTGTGTACGAAGCTGGTATAATTGGCGTTGTACAGAAGCACGGGTGAGTATAATGCAATCGAAAGAGATTACCAAAACAGTGGTTGATGAAAAAAATTTGGATATATTTGGGATAGCTTTAATGGCCAATCCGGTTATGTTGACGGAATTCAAGAAAAACTTAATAGCAGAAAATGCTGATTTTGATGAAGGGATTGTTAGACACACATTCATTTGTTTAGGATTCAGTCGAGGTGCAGAGAAAGATAAAATGTCTTATGTAGACATGAAAAATCATGGATATGGTTTGATTTATTGGGAACATGGAAACGTTTGTACATTCTTTGATAATCGTTTTGTTGGGACGATGCGTAGGTTGAAAGAATTACAGGCACAGAATATACGGCCGATTTGTATAAAAATCAAAAAGACAAAGAATGTGCCGATTCCAGTGGCGGATGGGCGTAATTTATTAACAATGATGGCAGAACAGCAGAATTTACAAAAATTTTATGCAGTGCTGCAGACTTATTAAAAAGATAATATTTTTTATACAGAGGATTTTGCATCAACATTTTTTCGATTTGAAAATTAAGTAGTGCAAAGCCTCTGTTTTTTTTGTATAATTTAATACAGTGATGATTTTGAAAGATTCTTTCTGAACATGAGCGAAATAAATGAATGAAATAATCAATCTATGAATAAGGAGTCGGCGAGATATGAAAGCAGGATTTGATGCAAAAAAGTACCTGGAAGAGCAGTCAAAGTATATCTTGGAGCGAGTCAATCATTATGACAAGCTATATCTGGAGTTTGGAGGAAAATTGCTGGGTGATTATCATGCAAAACGGGTATTGCCCGGATTTGATGAGGATGCCAAAATCAAATTGCTGCATAATTTAAAAGATAAGGTAGAGATTATTATTTGTGTGTATGCCGGCGATATTGAACGAAACAAAATCCGCGGAGATTTTGGAATCACCTACGACATGGATGTGATGCGTCTGATTGATGATTTGCGCAAATGGGAGCTGGAAGTGAACAGTGTGGTAATCACCCGCTACGAACACCAGCCGGCAGCGCAGATTTTTATTAATAAGCTGGAGCTGCGGGGGATTAAAGTATACCAGCATCAGGCCACCAAGGGCTATCCGTTGGATGTAAACACCATTGTCAGTGAGGAAGGATACGGAAAAAATCCTTATATAGAAACCAATAAGCCGATTGTGGTAGTTACGGCGCCCGGGCCGGGCAGCGGCAAGCTGGCAACCTGTCTGAGCCAGCTGTATCATGAATCGATTCGCGGCAGGGTGGCCGGATACTCCAAATTTGAAACCTTTCCGGTTTGGAATGTGCCGCTGAAGCATCCGCTGAATATTGCCTATGAGGCTGCAACTGCTGATTTAAAAGATGTCAACATGATAGATTCTTTTCATATGGACGCCTATGGTCTGGTAGCAGTAAACTACAACCGTGATATTGAGGCGTATCCGTTATTGAAACGAATTATTGAAAAAATTACAGGCAAAGAGGCTATTTATAAATCGCCTACGGATATGGGCGTTAACCGGGTAGGTTTTGGGATTATTGACGATGATGTGGTGCGGGAGGCATCCCGTCAGGAAGTGATCCGTCGTTATTTTAAGACAGGCTGTGAATATAAAAAGGGGTATGTGGACAAGGCTACCTTTGATCGGGTGCAGTTGATTATGGAAGAATTGGGGCTGCAGCCCGGAGACCGCAAAGTGGTAGCGCCTGCTTATCAAGCGGCGGAAGAAATGGAGCGGCGTCTGGCGCAAGAAGGACAGAGTGATAAGAATCATGTTTGTTCAGCAGTGGCCATTGAATTGGAAGATGGCACTATGGTAACGGGAAAAAGTTCAGATTTGATGACAGCCACATCGGCGGCTATGCTCAATGCCGTTAAGCAGATGGCTCGTGTTGCCGATGAAATCCATTTATTATCACCGGTTATTTTAGAGCCCATTCGGTCGTTGAAATCCAACACGCTGGGCAGCCAAAGTCCGGCGCTGAGTTGTGATGAGATCTTGATTGCGCTGACCATCTGCGCAGCCACCAATCCTATGGCGCAGGTTTGTCTGGATCATCTGCACAAATTGCGGGGATGTCAGGCCCACTCTACGACTATTTTGATCCGCAGCGATGAAGAATGCTTCCGCAAGCTGGGCATTGATGTGACTTGTGATGCTGTATATCCTTCGGATAATTTGTATTATAATAACTAAAACTAAAGATTTTGTTTTATTGGAACCAACTACCGTTTAATAGATTATAAAAACCCGAACTTTTGCAAAATATGCAGAGGTTCGGGTTTTTTGTTTGCTGCAGTAGTGCGGCGAAAGATTTGTGTCGAATATCAGTTTATGCTTCCAGCAGGGCTTTGGCGGCGGTGTAGCTTTCGGGGTGGACGGCGGTAGCATCCAGGCGGGTTTT
>USPE01000089.1 GCA_900556545.1 uncultured Peptococcaceae bacterium
CAGAAATGGCCAACAGAATGATTGTGATATAAGGTAGGATTGGGTTAAACGGTGTCTTGTAATCCAACTCATCATCAGAATGTTCTAAATTCCACTGTTTACGGAAGTTGATTTGTGCCATAGGAATAGAGAGCCAGACAACAACAACTGCAAATCCAGCGATTGATACCAAAGCTAGGTAAACTGTATCTGCTGCATAGATACTTGAAAAATAAGACACCTTCTTTCACCCCCTTAATCCACCCGCACCGCCTGTTTTCGTTTTTCACGCAGCTGTGCCAGAATGGGATCCAGACCGCTCTGCTCTTGTTCTGGTTCCTTCTGCGGGTATCGCTTCAGCAAGTTTTCTTCCAGTTCCTTTTTATCCGCATACTGTACCACACGATTGGCCTGCTCTGCCACCTCATAATCTGTTGTGGGTTCTATCCCCCATTTCAAAAACAGCCGTAATTCTGTCTGCATGGGATGACAACCAGTCTTGGCCAGTATAAAGTGTCCTTTGGGCAGCAGCTTTAGCTCATCGGTTGTGATAAGCGGCCGCTGTATCATCTGCAAGGACTGAGATGGATCATTTTTCCCTTTGCTGATAGAGCCGGACAGTACCGTCTGGTTGCCCAAATATCTTGACAATGTTTCCGCAGAGCTGCTGGTAGGCGCAAAGCCGCCAAAGAGGACCAGCTGGCAGTTGTCGGTAATAATATCTGCCCCTTCTTTGCCATAATTTTTCTCCAGCTGTGCAAAGGACTGAATGATGGCCACAATAGAAACCCGTCTGGAACGGGAAGCGCTGAACATCATCTCCATATTCTGAATTTTCGGAATGTTACCGATTTCATCAAGAAACAGGATAACCCGGTTATCCAGCTTCCCGCCTTTCTCATCGGCCACCGTCAGTATTTCCCGATAAAATTCCTGTAAGATTAACGAAATTAACGGATACTTGGTGCTGTCTTCCTCCGGCATGACCAAAAATATAGCAGACTTACGCTGGCAAAAGTCCTCTGCATCAATGGCAGTATCAAAGCAAAGAATCTGCTCTAACTCGGAATCCAGAAAGGCATTCAATCGAGATAATACGGTAGAAAGTACCGAGGCCATTGCCTGATCCGATGTATACAATGCTGCTCCTGCTAACCAACGTGCTTTGTGTTCCGCTGGCAACTTTTCAATCAGCACCTGAAACTGACTTTTCCCTTTGATGCCCGATGGTCCAATCAAGTCCTGCACAATTTTAAACACACTGATAATATGCCGTTTTTCTGGCGGACACAATTCTGCAATTAATAAAATAGAAGCGGTCAACAAGCCTTCGGCAGCATCATAGAAAAAAGCATTTTGTCCATAGTCGGTATCTCCCCCCATAGAATTAATCACCGTCTTGGCAATAATCTTGGCATATTTTTCGGACTTTGCTTTATAGGCCAGATTCTCCGGTTCCGCTTTGTACAAATCCATATATTTATTGACTAAATGCAATAGATTATTTCCATGACTTCTGGTTGGGTTTCGCAAATCAATCACTGCAATGTGGTAGCCATAATACTGCTCTGCTATGCTGCCATAGGTACGAAACAAATCGCCTTTGGTGTCTGTTGTGAGAAAACTCATCCCGGCTGCACAGGCATATTCCAGATTTGGATACAGAAAGTTGGCCGTTTTCCCTACTCCCGCAGCCCCGATCATCAGCATATGCACATCGCTCTCGTCAATATAAGCGGTCACTTTGTTCTTCTGCCAATAGCTGCCCACCAATAACCCCTGCGCCGTTGGCATATGCTCCCCTTTGCGCCAGGCTTTTGCTTCATAGGGCAATGACACAAAGGTATTGCGAACTTCCTTTTCGGATGCAAAACGAGCGGTGCCGTACTGACCGTCCCCCACCTGTTTGGATTTGATGCGGTTTAAGGAATATTGATCGCCAAAGGCTAACATCGCCGCCAGAAAAGCAAAAAAACCGCCCACGGGCAGCAAAAATAAAAACTGTTCCATACTTCATTTCACCTTCCTTGTCTTACATCGCCATGCGAACCTCCACATTCTGTTCTGGCTCACTGATTGCCTGCAGATCCTCATTCCAGTCTTTTAAGATAGACTGCTCCACCTGTATCTGATAGTCCCGCGGCAAATTGGTTACCTGCTCGGCTAATCGCGCAATTGCTTTCTGTCCTGCCGGATCATTGTCCAAAGCAAATACAACCGTTGCAACATCTGGCCGCTCTTCTAAGAATTGCATTAATGCTTTGCCTCCCACACCCATCAAGGCAATATAACTGTGCTGCTGCCATTTTTGCGGATACATGGAAAGATAGGATAATAGGTCCACAGGCGCTTCAAACACATACACTTTATCGCTTTTGCCTCGGTACTGAAAACTGTAGGCTGGATTGTTGCCTTCCTGATTGCCTTTAAAATTTTTTCCGCCGGAGTACAGTCCCTTTTTATGAATGTGCTGGATCGTTCCTGCGGCATCCTTTCCTACAAAAATCGCATTATGATAAAACTTGCCGGTCTTTTTACTCTGTTCACTGCTTTCATAGAGCAGCCCAATCCGCACAAAATGATTCACAATTTTCACATCCAGTTTTCGCTTTTTGATTAAATATGCATAAAGCCGCTTCATATCCCGGCTTTTTGGCGGTACCTCCAGCGGTTTCTTTTCTTTCTGCTCTGTTAGGGTGTCAACGGCTACCGCCGGAAGCACACCTTCTTCGGACAATAAAAAAGCCATCGCTTCAGAAAATGTTTTTCCATAGTACATTTTCACAAAGTCGATGGCAAGTCCACCTTTTTCTTCTGCGTGATCATACCAGCAGTTCCCGCGAATGGTAATGCTGTGATTGCTGCCCAATCGCTTTTCCCGACCAGACGGCAGTAATTCTTCTCCGCTGCGTAATAATAACGCTTCTAAATTCACCCGATTGGCCCGTTCTTTTTCTTCCTGTGTATAATGTACATACTTTCCCATAGAAAAACCTCCTTTAAATTATATCGTCTGTGATTCCATCGTATCATCTGTCTTTTGTCCAGCGGCTGCTCGTTTTTCCCGTAATTTCTGCCGGCGCTTTTTTTCTATGCCTGCTTGCTGCTTATGGTGAATCTCCTGAAGATTGGAGGAAAATAACTTCAATATATCTCGCAGCAATGCATCTGCCTGCCGCTTGGCGGTCTGTTGAAAAGAATCATAAATGGCTTCCAAAAACCATGCGGCATACTGATTTCCCTGTGCTGCCGCTTGCTGCAGCCAAAACAATGCCTGTTTTTCATTATCTGCTTTTGTTCTCTCCTGCCAATAAAGCCGTCCCAGTTGATATTGGGCAAAATTGTTCCCAGCTTCTGCTTCCGGTAACAAAAAGGTTATCGCTTTATTAAAATCATAAAGATTTTCCTGTGGATCACCATAAATACGGCCCAACAAAATTCCGGCCCAGCTATACTTTTGCTCCGCTGCTTTTTGCAGCCACTTTAGCGCACGTTCACAATTATCTTCCTGCTGCCGCTTTTGCCAAAATAGTTTCCCTAATAAATATTGTGCCGTCACATTCTCCTGTTCTGCTTCTGGCTGCAAATACCTGATGGCTTTTTCAAAATCATACAACCCTTCTTCTGGATTGCTATAGATTCTCCCCAGTAATATTCGGGCAAATCCGATTTCTTTTTCTGCTGCCTTTTCTAACCAGTAGATGGCATGTTCTTTGTCCTCCTCCGCATCACGTTCCTGCCAATAAATTTTTCCTAACAGATATTGTACATACCCATTGGCTTGCTTTTGCTGGGCTTGGGGCAATAACGCTGCTATCGCATGCTGATATTCTTCCTTAGTTCCAGTGGAATAGCCCAGAATACGGTCCAAAAATAATCTGGCCCAGATATTTCGTTGTGCTGCGGATCGCTCCAGCCATTCTAACGCTAATTTTTTATTTTCCCCTTGCTCCTGTTCCTGCCAGAACAGTCTGCCCAGATAATATTGGGCAAAACTGTTTCCCTGCTCCGCTGCTGGCAATAAATAAGTCATCGCTTTGTCATAATCATACAGAGATTCTTCCTCCCGGTTGCTGTGAATACGTCCCAGTGATATACGGGCCCAAAGATGTCCTTGTTCCGCTGCCTTTTGCAGCCATATAATTGCCTGTTCTTGATGATCTGCCGTTTCTCGTTCCTGCCAGAAAAACTTTCCCAGATAATACTGGGCAAACTGATTGCCTGACTGTGCCTGCGGCAGAAAATACTGCATCGCCTTTTCTGGCGCAAACAAGTCACTATCTTTATTTCCATAAATACGCCCCAACAAAATTTCTGCCCGTTTATTGCCTCCAGCTGCAGCTTCTAATAAATAGCGCTCTGCCATTCTTTCATCCGACTCTACACCATTGCCATAAAAAAACTGGTATCCTTTTTGATAGGCTGTCCAGGCAGATTTTTCTGCAGCAGCTCCTGCCAATTGGACCATCACACTATCATCCTCTGGGGTTACAAGAGAAGCCGTTTCCAGTTGCTGATCCAATGTCTGCGGCATAAGATTCAATGCAGAACGGATCACCATATTTTTAATCACCTTCAGTTTCTTTTCTTCGGATAATTTTCGTTCTGAAGGATTTCCCAGACCATATACTTCACCAGCAGCCCGCTGCCACTCGAACCATACTTGGTAGGCTTCTTTGATTTCATCGGTTTCTGCAAGCTGATCTACCAAATTGTTTACCAGCTGCTTTACATCTGCTTTCAAATAGCCATACACTTTTTTGCCCTTACTGTGTTGAAGCCGTCCGGATAGCTCCAGCAGCTGCTCTCCAAAACCATCTGGCAGAGAAGAACATTTCTGCTGTTCTAACTGAGCTAATACCTGCTCTGTTTTTTTCAACAAGGCTTCCCGACTCTCTGCCTGTTCTTCATAAATTTGTAAAAATTCCTGCCGGAATATATCATGCGCTAATTCAGAGCGCATATTTTGAATTGCTTTTTTAGAGAGATATCCTTCTGACGGTTCCTTAGAATACACCATAATATGCACATGAGGATGATGAGAGGCATTGTGAAACGCTGCATACCAGTTTAGGTTTTTGCTGTCTATTTTCATTTCCCGACAAAACATGGCCCGTTTAGAACGCAGCAATGCCCGCCAAGCTTTTCCGTTGTCGTATCCCAGTCGTACTGCATCTTCCCGCCTTAAACTCACTACATGAGTCCAGATCACTCCTTTATGCTCTGCAGCTTCTTTCTGCACATCCTCCAACACCACAGGTTTCCCCTGATCGGTAAACAATCCATGACTGCCCTGCCGCTCTGCGCCAGGCCTGGTACCAATGTAATCTACATAGTTTTCCCGCTTTTCAGACAGTGCAGCGTAGATTTCCACGGTTTGTGCAATCAGTTGAGAAGCACGGCCTCGATCTGGATGAGACAAATAGTCTTCGTATTCCAACAGTTTTTTGCCATCTGGGAAATCTTTCAGCATCTGTTCAATAAACTGTTTTTGCCGTTTTGTTGCCGGAAGCAGTTTCTGACTGTCATCAATCTTATCCACACCTTCTCTGGTGGCGATATACTTCACGTAGTGTTTCAAATGCTCCGGCAGTTTTCCTTTCATGTACTGTGAAGTAAAAATTAGTTTTGCGATTTCTACACACCACCAAGCTGATTTTCAATTGTTCAAAAAAATACCTGCCGTTTATGAATTCAAAACTTCCTGAATGCCAGCCATAATATATTCAGCGCAAGGAAGCGCAATTGCATTGCCAATTGCCTGATATCTTGCATTATCACTGATGGCTTCCCCTTGTACCCCTTGAGCAGTCCAATCAGTTGGCAGTCCCTGCAGCCATTCACATTCATTTGGTGTTAAATAACGGATAACACCTGCCGTAATATTATCCGGGTACCAGAAAGCAAACACTGTTGGCTCCTGCGCCATTAAAGTTGGAAAAGCTGCATCTGCTTTTCCGAACCCCTGCAGAAATTCTCTGGCATCATGCTGCTTTGCTGCCTGCCGTATTTTTCGTCCTCGAAAAACTCGTATGATGGGTATTGACCGCCCTGTTTCAGCAAAAGTATTTCTATTTCCTCTGGCGGACATGTCCCTGCCATCTGTGCCTGATGCAGAATATGGGTACATTTTGCGGGACTTAAATAATATTTCTCCGCTGCGTTCTCCTCCAAAATCTGCCACGAGGAACACCCTTCTTCTTTGTTGACGAAGTCTGGGCCTTCCCCAATATTGGGAGTCCAAGACTCTCCAACTGATATCAGACTGTCCCCCTCGCACCATACCGGCAGTTGCCCATTTTCCAGTAGAAGGCATTGGAACTTCGGTGTCTGCGAACGATTCCAGCACGGCTTTAAAATCCATCCGGTGGTTAGCTGAAAACGCTCCCATAACGTTTTCCCAAACAACGATAGTTGGATATAACTCATTAGTCGCATACCTCATTTCTTTTATGATCCGAATGGCTTCAAAAAATAGACCCGAACGCTTCCCTTGTAATCCACTTTGGAAACCTGCAACCGATAAATCCTGACAGGGAGAACCAAATGTCAGAACTTGAACCGCTTCAACACGGTTGCCTCGAATTTTTTTGATATCTCCCAAATGCCGCATAGCTGGAAAGTGTTTTTTCGTAATGGAAACAGCCGCTTTTCCTATTTCACTCGCCCATACAGGTTCAATCTCCCATCGCGAAGCAGCCAAGGGAAATACACCGATTCCATCAAAAAGACTTCCTAATTTGATTTTCTTTTTCTCTGAATTTGTGATACGCATCGCCTCCTCATATTTTGGCAAAAGAAAAAGAGCATCCCAGTGGTTACTGAAACACTCTTAGATATGTTTTTATTTGTTATTTACATGATTAATCTCATCTTCTAATTCTTTCAATGCCATCATAACGGTTGTAAAATTCGGAATATTCCCATAAAGCATTTCCTGCATTTGCGCATAATCCTTTTCCAACGCTTCCAAGCGATATTCTGGCACACACAATTTTAGCGTTCCAGACTTAGCGGCATCATAATCTGCCCAATTTCTTGGATAAAATTTTTTCTTAAAGGATACTACTTTTTCTAACAAAGCAATATTCTGCAAAGCTAACTCTTTTACATTACTGTGCATCATACAATACAAATCATAATAATGTCTGGAGTATCGCATTGGCATTAGAGACTGCTCGGGACGATTTGCTTCATGATGTAATATCGTTGCTTTTTCCCAAAAAGTTCTTTCCGGTTTCACTGTCATAATTTCAGTGACTGGCTTTTGAAATATTTTTGGATACTGTTCTGCCACATAGGATTGAATTGGAACAGAGCTGGCCGGACTCCATGCCGCAAGCGCACCAATCTCTAAACGAACCACCTGCAATATTGATGGATTAGAAAACAACTGAGGGTATCTAAAATTGATTGTTTGAGGGTCTTCTGCATCAATATATACATCTGCTTCAATATTGAAATACTCCGATAAATCTTTTTTCAAAGTTGGTAATAATATGTTTT
>USPE01000090.1 GCA_900556545.1 uncultured Peptococcaceae bacterium
AAAAATAAAATATATTCCCTATGAGATTATTATACATATAAAAATAACTAATTGGTATTAGGCTGTATCAATACCAGGTATTGTTGAATTAAATAGCATCGAAAAAACGGGTTAATAAAGGCATTGGAAAAGTTTGTCGGAGAAAAAATAATAAAAAATCTTTGATATCGAGTTGGGTAACGGCACATTTTTGAGCGGTGTTATTTTTTTTGCATCTGAAGTATATCTGAAGAATTTATTTTTATATTGAAATTGAAAAGAAATTGAAAACTCTTGCAAATTTGTTTTTTGCATTGGGAGTATTTTTATCTGCAGGGGATTGTTTTTTCAAACTGCAAAAAAGTTCTGCTCTGAGAAGGATTACCTGCGGTAAAAGGTTGACCTGCGGCGCGTTGTGGGATAAAATAAAGAATAATGATTCAGAATATGGTAAGGAAGGACATTGGAGGTGGCAGGAATGTTTACCGGAAGAAAAATTATTTTAGAAAAACCGACCAAAGCGGATGCCTTTTATTTTCAGAAATGGTTTATGAATAAAGAGTTTCGCCATTGGTACGATAGCTATATGAGCGTATCGCTGGATATGATCGAGGCAGAGATTGCCCAGGTGAAGGATGTAACGGATCCGAGCGCAGAGCGGATTGACTTTGCGGTAAAAAATAAACGCAACGGGGAAACCATTGGGATTGCGTCGATTAAAGATATTGACCGGCAGAACGGGCACGCCGAAATTGCGTTGGGCATTGGCGATGAAGAAAATCGTCTGGCCGGTTTTGGTCTGGATTTGATGATTGTGTTGGCAGATGTGGTATTTTATCACTTTGGTTTTGAAAAATGCTACTCTAAAGTAAATGACAACAATCGTCTGGGTTTAAAATCTGCGTTAAGCTTTGGTTTTACCGCAGAGGGTAAACTGCGCAAGCATACGTTCATTGATGGGCAGTATATTGACCAGTGGATTCTGGGCATGACCCGGGAAGAATATGAAGGTTTGAGTATTGTACCAAAATGGAAGGCGCGGTCGTAGAAAAATCTTTACAACAGCCATGTATTGTGGTATAGTGTTAAAAATACAAAAAACTGCATAAGTAATCTTTGTTATCAAGAGTGGTGGAGGGACTGGCCCTGTGAAACCCGGCAACAACCAGCAGAGCTGGAAATGTGCTAAATCCTGCAGACAATATGTCTGGTAGATAATGGAGCGATGTTATTGCTGTCAGGGCCATTTTCTATCAACAGAAAATGGCTTTTTTTGTATATTTTTAGCAATCAATCTAGGGAGGAATCATCATGAATTTAGAAAATTGCAACGCAGGAACGATTTGTATTCAAGGCGGCTGGGAACCCAAGAAAGGGGAAGCCAGAGTGCTGCCAATCTATCAGAGTACCACATTTTTATATGAAACCAGCGAGCAGATGGGCCGCCTGTTTGATTTAGAGGATAATGGATTTTTTTATACACGGCTGCAAAACCCAACTTCTGATGCGGTTGCTGCCAAAATTGCGGCGCTGGAAGGCGGCGTGGGTGCTATGCTGACCTCGTCCGGTCAGGCTGCCAACTTTTTTGCAGTGCTGAATATTTGTGAAGCGGGCGATCATCTGATTTGTTCCAGCGCAGTCTATGGAGGCACCTTTAATCTGTTTGGTGTGACCATGAAAAAAATGGGCATTGAATGCACCTTTGTAGACCCTGATGAAAGTGAAGAAGTGCTGGCAAAAGAATTTCGGCCCAACACAAAATGTGTGGTGGCAGAAACCATCGCCAATCCTGCGCTGACGGTGCTGGATATTGAAAAATTTGCCCATCTGGCCCACAGCCACGGTGTGCCGCTGATTGTGGACAATACCTTTGCTACACCAATCAACTGCCAGCCAATCAAATGGGGCGCCGACATTGTTACCCATTCCACTAGCAAATATATGGATGGTCATGGTGTATGCGTGGGCGGCTGCATTGTGGACAGCGGCAATTTTGACTGGGAGCGGTATCATGATAAATATACATGCCTGACCGAACCGGACGAATCTTATCATGGTATTATCTATACACAGAAATTCGGCAAGCTGGCTTATATCACCAAAGCCACTTCTCAGTTAATGCGTGATTTGGGCCCTGCGCCATCTCCGCAAAATTCGTTTTTGCTGAATCTGGGTTTGGAAACACTGCATCTGCGTGTGCCTCGTCATTGCAGCAATGCTTTGCAGGTGGCGCAGTATTTGCAGAACCATGAGAAAGTGGCCTGGGTAAGCTATGCCGGGCTGGAAGGAAACAAATATTATGAACTGGCGCAGAAATATATGCCCAACGGCACTTGCGGCGTGCTGTGCTTTGGACTGAAGGGCGGCCGCGATGTATCGGTGGCATTTATGGATAAACTGAAACTGGCTGCTATTGTTACCCATGTGGCAGATGCCCGCACCTGTGTGCTGCATCCGGCCAGCCATACCCATCGCCAGATGACCGAAGAACAGCTGAAAGAGGCTGGTGTTGCGCCGGATTTGATTCGTTTTTCTGTGGGCATTGAAGATGCAGCCGATATCATTGCTGATTTAGAGCAGGCTCTGGCGCAGATTTAAGCAGATAGAAATTTTTATATGAATTGATTGCAACAGGGGTAAACGTGTTTGATGGTGCGTTTACCCCTGTGCGAAAGGGGGATTTATTTATGCCTGTTATTATACCAGCTGCGTTGCCGGCTACAGAAACGCTGGCCAATGAGCAGATTTTCGTGATGCATGAGCAGCGGGCGCTGAGCCAGGATATTCGTCCATTGCGGCTGGCCATTGTCAATTTGATGCCCACCAAAATTGTGACCGAAACCCAGTTATTGCGGCTGATTAGTAATACTGCGCTGCAGGTGGAGGTGGATTTGATTCGGATGGCAAGCCACACCAGCAAAAATGTGTCCGAGGAGCATCTGCAGGCTTTCTATAAAGATTTTGAGGAAATCAAGCATAATCGCTATGACGGCATGATTATTACCGGAGCGCCGGTGGAGCATATGTCCTTTCAGGAAGTCAATTACTGGGACGAGCTGCGCATGATTTTTGACTTTGCGGATAAGAATGTCTTTTCTTCGTTATTTATCTGCTGGGGTGCGCAGGCAGCATTGTATCATTATTATGGCGTGCCCAAGTATCAGCTGCCGCAGAAACGGTTTGGTGTTTTTGAGCATGAGGTGCTGTGCAAACGGCCTATTGTGCGCGGTTTTGATGATGTGTTTTATGCGCCCCATTCCCGGCATACCGAGTTTCGGGCAGGGGACATTGCCAAAGTGGAGGATTTGGAAATCATTGCGCAGTCACAGGAAGCGGGGGTTTATCTGGTGGCCAGTAAGGATGGGCATCGGGTATTTGTGTCCGGTCATTGCGAGTACGACCCATTAACGCTGGATGCCGAATATCAGCGGGATATCAGTCAGGGCAAGGAAATTGCTGTGCCTAAAAATTATTACCCCAACGATGATCCATCCTGCACGCCGGTGGTGCGTTGGCGCAGTCATGGCAATCTGTTGTTTTCTAACTGGCTCAACTATTATGTATATCAGGAAACACCTTATGATTTAGAGCATTTGGAAGGGGCGCAGGAGAGCTGATATGAGCAAAATTCTTATTTTTGACGGTGCAATGGGCACCATGCTGCAGCAGCGAGGGTTGCTGCCGGGGCAGAGTCCGGAAGAATTAAACTTAACCATGCCTGATGTGGTGGAAAGTGTTCATGCTGATTATCTGCAGGCGGGCGCCGACATTGTTACCACCAATACCTTTGGCGGCAGCCGCTTTAAACTGCGGGAGTATGATTTAGAGGAACAGGTTGCTCAGATTAACCAGCGGGCGGTGGAAATTGCCCGCGCAGCCTGTCAAAAGGCCGGTCATGGGAAAGTGGCAGCATCATTGGGGCCTACCGGTTATTTTGTATCGCCGGTGGGGGATACCAGCTTTGATGAAATGTATCAGGTTTATCGGGAGCAGGCCGATGCCATTGCTGCTGCACAGCCCGACTATTTTTTGCTGGAAACCTTCAGTGATTTGGGGGAAACCCGGGCGGCGCTGCTGGCCTGTTTGGATGCCGGACAGAGAAAAATTCCGGTTATCTGCAGTATGACCTACACCAATGGACGCACCTTAACCGGTGTCAGTCCTGCGGTGGCTGCGGTTACGCTGGAAGCCATGGGGGCTTATGGTATTGGCTGTAACTGTTCCGGCGGTCCGCAGGAACTGCAGCAGGTTATTGCCGAACTGGCGCAGTATACCCAGCTGCCGCTGATGGTGCAGCCCAACGCCGGATTGCCCCTACTGGTGGACGGGCAGGTGCAATATCCCCTGGATGCAGCGCAGTTTGCAGCTTCTATGGAGCAGTTTTTACCTTATCAGACAGCCTTTATGGGCGGTTGCTGCGGCACTACACCACAGCATATTCGGGCGCTGCAGCAGACTGTGCAGGGGCATCATTTGGAACAGCGGACTGTAGAACAGTTGGGACGGTTATCCTGCCGGGAACATATTGTAGAGCTGGGCGGCAGTACCTTGCCCAAAATGATTGGTGAGCGAATCAATCCTACTGCCCGCAAAAAGCTGGCGCAGGGATTGCGGGACGGCGACTATTCTCTAATTGAGCATGAAGCAGAGCAGCAGGTAGAGGCCGGTGCTCATGTGCTGGATATTAATGTGGGCGCTCATGGCATTGATGAGGTGCAGGTGATGGGTCACATTGTTACCTTATTGCAGCAGAGCACCAGCATTCCTCTTTGTTTGGATTCTACCCGTCCGGCAGTATTGGAGGCCGGTTTAAAGCAGTATCAGGGCAAGGCTTTGATTAATTCGGTGAACGGAGAACAGGCCAGTCTGGACGGTATTTTACCGCTGGCAGCCCGTTACGGCGCTGCTGTGGTTGGCCTGACCTTGGATGAAACAGGTATCCCTGCCACTGCGGAAGGCCGTTTGGAAATTGCCCGCCGCATTGTAGATGCCTGCGCAGCCCATGGCATCAAACGGCAGGATATTTATCTGGACAGCCTGGTATTTACAGTGGGAACGGATATCAACGGCCCGCGGGAAACGCTGCGCACCATGAAGCTGATTCGCCAGGAGCTGCCCGGTGTTAATTTATTGCTGGGTGTCAGCAATGTGTCCCACGGTTTGCCCAATCGGCCTAAAATTAACAGTGCTTTTCTGGCTATGGCCATTGGCAATGGCTTGGATCTGGCTATTATCAATCCGTTGGATGAAATGATGAAAAATGCCTGGCAGAGTGCGGCGCTATTGGTGGGCCGCGATGAAAATGCGCAAAATTATTTGCAGCTGAACACCGAACAAGCCGCGCCTGCTGCTGCAGTGGCGGATGAAACGCCCAGTCTGGAACTGGTGAGCCGCTCGGTGGTAAAAGGCAGTTCCAATATTGCCAAAGTGGTGCAGTCTTTATTAGATGATGGTATAGAACCGATGACCATTATCAATGATGGATTGATTGCCGGCTTAAATGAAGTTGGTGAAAAATATGAAAAAGGCGTATTCTTTCTGCCCCAGCTGATGCGCAGTGCCGAGGTATCGCAGCAGGCATTTCAGCTTTTGGAAGGCTATCTGCAAAGCGGAGATGGGTTTCAGAAGGGCACGTTGGTAATTGGTACGGTAAAAGGCGACATTCATGATATCGGCAAAAATATGGTGGCGGTGATGGTGAAAAATCACGGCTATCGGGTGATTGATTTGGGCAAAAATGTGCCTGCAGAGGCTTTTGTGGATGCGGTGCTGGAATACCATGCCGAGTTTTTAGGACTCAGCGCATTGATGACTACCACCATGCAGGAGATTCCCGGCGTGATTGCTCTTTTGCGGGAAAAATCGCCTGCCACCAAAGTTATTGTAGGCGGCGCTGTGATTACAGAAGAATTTGCGCAAGAGGCCGGAGCTGATGGCTTTGGCAGAGATGCAGTGCAAACGGTAAAATTGATGGATGAATTTTTGAAAGAAGGTGCCCCATGCTGCGACAACAATTAAAAGAAAAATCATTTGTAGTAACAATGGAAGTAGACCCGCCCAGAGGGGCCGATCCATGGCCGGTATTTACTGCCATTCATGATCTGGCTGATCGTCTGACCGCTGTTAATATTGCAGACAGTCCCACTGCCAAACTGCGGATGAGCCCTATTGCATTGGCTTATCTGGTGCAGGACAGATTGAATCTGGAAAGCATCTTTCATCTTACTTGCCGGGACCGCAATCTGCTTGGTTTGCAGGCCGAGCTGCTGGGTGCCTATGCGCTGGGTGTGCGCAATATTTTAACATTAACCGGCGATGACCCAAAACTGGGCGATCATCCTGACGCCACCGGTATTTTTGATGTGGATTCCAAGGGTTTGGCTAAGATGGCTGCTCAGCTGAATCAGGGCAAGGATTATCATGGTCATGATTTGGATAATGCCACCAATTTTTTTGTGGGCGCAGTGGCTAATCCGGTGATGGCAGATTTGCAGAAGGAAGCTGCGCGGGTGCGGGAAAAAATTGAGCACGGTGTGCAGTTCTTTCAGACACAGCCGGTATATACGCTGGAGCAGGTGGAACGGTTTGCCGATGCGGTGCAGACCGATGTGCCCTTCATTTATGGCATTATGCCGGTAAAAAGTGTAAAACAGGCGCACTATTTGAATAACAACGTGCCCGGTGTGCATGTGCCTGACGAAATGATTGCCATCCTGGAGCGGGACGGCGCTGCCGGCGGCATGGAATATCTGTGTCGGTTGGTGCAGCAGTTGAAGCCCCATGTGGCAGGTATTCATATTTTCCCTATGCGGCAGTATCATCTGGCGGAACAGCTGATTGAGGTGCTGTAATGGGTGCGGTGCATCATTTGCGGCAGTATCGCCTGCCTTTTGAAGCAGAAGCGTTTATTGCTGCCCATAAGGATTGTCCCGATGATGCAGCACTTTTGCAGGAGTTGTGGACATTGGTGCAGCCCCGTATCTGGTGGCGGGAAGAACCTGTGCAGAGCAACGACGGCATGCAGTTGGTGCTGGGCAAACAAAGCCTGCAAATTGACAGCTGCTATGTGTGCAAGGGCTTGCAGCAATGCAGCCGCGCAGTTGTGATGGCGCTGACCATCGGCGCAGCATTGCCGGCAGAGGCGCAGCGCTGTGCGCAGCAGGGACAGCTGTATCGCAGCAGTGTGGCTGATTATCTGGGATCCCATGCGGTGGAACTGTTGGCAGAATCCTTTTGTCAGTATTTGCAGCAGCAGCTTCTGGCGCGAGGATTATATCCCACATTGCGCTATAGCCCCGGTTATGGCGATTGGGCATTGGAAGGGCAGACAGCGGTGTTTGCCTTTTTAGATGGGTGTCAGGGAGAAATCCGCCTGAGTGAAAACTATTTGATGGAACCGGTAAAAAGCATTACCGCCATTGTGGGCTTGTCCCATCAGTGGCAGCAGCCAGTCTATCCGGCAGGGGAGCGAAACGGTTTCTGCAAAGGCGATTATAGCAT
>USPE01000091.1 GCA_900556545.1 uncultured Peptococcaceae bacterium
GCACTGGGGAATGTAACCGCAGAAGCCGGCATGAAGACATTGGTATGGCATTGGCCAGGTTCCAGTTGGCCTCCAACCAGCGACAACCCAAATCTGCATGTAGTAGATGGTACTCAGCCGGCCGGTGTTAACGCAGGTGTTGCCAAAGTAGAAGGTGAAAAAATTACAGTAGCAAAAGACACCTTCAAAGAAGTATTGTTCAAACCGGCTGCTACCACTAACACAGGTGCAGGCTGCGTCATTGAAGATATTCCTGAAGCAGATGATACCTTTGACACCAATAGCGTATTGGGCGGTATGAGCATGACCAATATCATTCTGAAACAGTCTGATGGGGAAGATGGTATCGAAGACGTTGCTGTTGACCTGTGCAACTCTCCAATTAAAGATGCTACCGGTTGGGCCGATGCTCCGGAAGGCGCCAAAGAATTTTATGTAGTAACCTCCAGCGGTTTGGTACGTCGTCCTTGCCTGATTCTGAAAAATGAAGACGGTGTGTATGACAGAGTTGCTTACTATCACAGTAAAAAAGATGCAGAACCAATCGTTGTTTTGAAAAAAGATGAATACAAAATGACAGTTCTGGATGAAATGATTTATAAAGAAGAAAAAATTATCGCAAGCCGTAATATGATGGTAATGGATATTGCTGAGGATGGTAGTTTTGTACGCTTCTGGATGAGTAAAGCATTTGACGTTGCTCATGACACCATGTTCCATCCAAAATCTTTGTACAAACAAATCATTGATAATGTGGGCTATGTTCCGGCTACCCCAACCTTTGGCGGTAAAAACCTGGAAATTGTAAACCGGATTATGATGCCGACATGGGATCATTACTGTCAGTGGCAGGCTGATACTCTGAACTATCTGATCGATGAAAATAAATATGATGTCATTTTCAGTCATATTCATAACGTAGATGCGCAGGGTCATATGTTCTGGTACTATGGTAAGAACCGTCCTGTTATGGATAAAATGGAAGAAGAAGGCTATCAGGCAGCTATGGAAGAAGTTTATCTGCAAACAGACAGATACCTGGGCAGATTCACCCATTATCTGGATGAAGGTTGGACCATTATGATCTTCTCTGACCATGGTCTGCTGACACCGGAACAAGAAGAAAAACCATTGATTGGTGACGCATTCGGCTGTAACGTAATGGTCATGCAGGATCTGGGCTTCACCATTCTGAAAAAAGATGAAAACGGCAACAACCTGAAAGAAATCGACTGGGAAAAAACCAGAGCGGTTGCTACCCGCGGCGGTCAGATTTATATCAACCTGAAAGGCAAATACCCAACCGGTATTGTTGACCCAGCTGATAAATATGAATTAGAACGGGAAATTATCGACGGTCTGTACAACTACAGATTAAACGGCAAACGGGCTATCGCAGTGGCAATGCGTAATAAAGACGCTATGGTATTAGGTACCGGCGGTTCGGAATGCGGTGATGTACTGTACTGGTTAGAAGAAGGGGTAAACCGTCTGCACGGCGATGCACTGCCAATGGTAGAAGGTTACAAAGATACTTCCGTAAGCCCAATCTTTATCGCAGCCGGTAAAGGTCTGAAAAAAGGCTACAACTCTCAGCGTATTATCCGTCAGGCAGATATGGCTCCAACTGTAGCTCATATGCTGGATGTCAGAATGCCAAAACAGTGCGAAGGTGCAGTTATCTATCAGATTCTGGAAGATGCTGACTACGTTGATTAATGATAGAACGCTATCAATAAAAGAATAAGAAAAGACAGACAGGTATTGGTAAAATGAAATTACCGATGCCTGTCTGTCTTTTTTTGAGCAGTTTATATTTATAAATAGATTCGATTGGCTTGCAGAAAGTCTGCAAAAACCTGCGCTGCTTCACTGAGTGTTGGATGTTGATTGGTAACTAAAGAAATAGAAAATTGCATATTTTCTTTAAATGGGATTAAGATGGAAGTGTTTTTGGGATTGGCTTCCATAATCTTTTGATGAGCACGACTGCTGCTAAAGCCAACATAATAACCGCTTTGCAGTGCCTGCAAATGACTGTGAGTATTGTTGCTGGAAAAAGCAACAGAACCGCCATATTTTTTGATCAGTTTTACCAGTGCATCTTCTTCATCATCTGCCGACGCGATGATTGCGCAGGGCTGCTGGGCAAATTGGGTCAGAGAAATGGCGTTGAGTTTATTAAGTGGTGATTCATTGCCGGTAACGCAAAAATAGGTATCCTGCAGTAACGGCGTTAACGTGATATAGTTGATATAAGGTACGTACAGATCCTGAAAATCAGGATTGGATAATACAACGGTAATACCGATTTGCTCCGGATGCAAGGCCACCTTTTTTAACACATTGCTGGGTGTTTCATTGTTCAAATGAATGTGCAGATTAGGGTGCAGCTCTGCAAAAGTCGGGATCAAAGTGGACAGCAAGATGGTATTGGACATTTCTGAACCGGAAATATATAATTCACCAGCAAGATTTTTGCTTTTTTCCAGTGCATGAATATTAGAACGCAGCTGATTAAATTCTTCAAATACGTGCTGGGTGGTGGATAGCAGCATTTTACCGGTGGCAGATAATGTAACGCCCTTTTGCGTGCGGATAAACAGTGTTGTTCCCAAATCATTTTCTAACTGTCGGATGATTTTGCTGACATTTTGATGGGTGGTAAATAATTCTTTGCTTGTTTGTGTAATAGAGCCCGTCTGGGCTAAGTTTAAAAAGTATTCTAAATGTTCTGTACGCATGAAGACTCCTTTCCAATCATGTTGCGTTTTATAAGGGTAACGATTTGTTACAAGAATAATATTTTTTGTAATAAGCCGAACCTATGCAACCTATAAACTAGATTATATAATAAACCCATAGAAAAGAGCAAGATAAATCATAACTAAGGAGCTGTTTGAAAATGGGTAAAAAGTATACCGACAAAGTATTGTTACTGGGTGTAGATGGGATGGATCCAAAACTGACATCCAAATTCTTAAAAGAAGGCAAATTACCTAACATTAGAAAATTCGTAGAAGCAGGGGCGCAGAAAGAAGATTTAAAATTAATCTGCACACCGCCAACCATTACCCCGCCACTGTGGACCACACTGGCAACCGGCGCACTGCCTGTTACCCACGGCATCACCTGCTTTTGGAGACAGGACCCGGTTCATCTGGATACAGCAGGTTACAACCTGGATTCCCGTTTATGTACTGCTGAAGCATTGTGGAATGTAACCGCCGAAGCCGGTATGAAAACCTTAGTATGGCATTGGCCGGGTTCCAGCTGGCCTCCAACCAGCGACAACCCAAATCTGCATGTTATCGACGGCACACAGCCGGCTGCTGTAAACTCCGGTGTTGCCAAAGTAGAATCTGAAAAAATTACTGTAGCAAAAAATACTATTACAGAAGTAAAATTCAAACCGGCTGCTGTGAATAATACCGGTGCAGGCTGCGTGATTGAAGATATTCCTGAAACAGAAGATACTTTTGATGCCAACAGCGTTTTGGGCGGTTCCATGAGTATGCGCAACATTATTCTGAAACAGTCCGACGGGGAAGATGGCCTGGAAGACATTGCAGCCGACCTGTGCAACTCTCCAATCAAAGATGCAACCGGTTGGGCTGATGCTCCGGAAGGCGCCAAAGAATTTTATGTAGTAACTTCTGATGGTCTGGTTCGTCGTCCTTGCCTGATTCTGAAAAATGAAGAAGGAAAATATGACAGAGTGGCTTACTACCATAGCAAAAAAGATGCAGAACCAATTGTTGTTCTGAAAAAAGATGAATATACAATTGGAATTGTAGATGAATTCATTCATAAAGAAGAAAAAGTAATGGCCAACCGTAACATGATGGTTATGGATATTGAGGAAGACGGCAGCTTTGTTCGTCTGTGGATGAGTAAAGCATTCGATATTGCCCATGATACTCTGTTCCATCCAAAATCTCTGTACAAACAGATTGTAGAAAATGTTGGTTATGTACAGCCAAACCCAACTTTCGGCGGCAAAGATTTAGAAATTGTAAACCGCATTGTAATCCCTACTTGGGAAGAAGTTTGCAAATGGCAGGCAAAAGCAATCAACTATTTGATTGACGAAAATGAATATCAGGTTGTATTCAGCCATATCCACAACGTAGATGCTATGGGTCATTTCTTCTGGTATTACGGCAAAAACCGTCCAATCATGAACAAAATGGAAGAAGAAGGCTATCAGGATGCCATTGAACAGGTATATTTGCAGACAGACCGTTATTTAGGACAATTCTTACATCGTTTAGATGAAGGCTGGACCATCATGATCTTCTCCGACCATGGTTTGTTGACACCGGAAGAAGAAGAAAAACCATTAATCGGCGATGCATTCGGCTGCAACGTAAAAGTTATGCAGGAACTGGGCTTCACCATTCTGAAAAAAGATGAAAACGGCAACGATCTGAAAGAAATCGACTGGGAAAAAACCAGAGCGGTTGCTACCCGCGGCGGTCAGATTTATATCAACCTGAAAGGCAAATACCCAACCGGTATTGTTGACCCAGCTGATAAATATGAATTAGAACGGGAAATTATCGACGGTCTGTACAACTACAGATTAAACGGCAAACGGGCTATCGCAGTGGCAATGCGTAATAAAGACGCTATGGTATTAGGTACCGGCGGTTCGGAATGCGGTGATGTACTGTACTGGTTAGAAGAAGGGGTAAACCGTCTGCACGGCGATGCACTGCCAATGGTAGAAGGTTACAAAGATACTTCCGTAAGCCCAATCTTTATCGCAGCCGGTAAAGGTCTGAAAAAAGGCTACAACTCTCAGCGTATTATCCGTCAGGCAGATATGGCTCCAACTGTAGCTCATATGCTGGATGTCAGAATGCCAAAACAGTGCGAAGGTGCAGTTATCTATCAGATTCTGGAAGATGCTGACTACGTTGATTAATGATAGAACGCTATCAATAAAAGAATAAGAAAAGACAGACAGGTATTGGTAAAATGAAATTACCGATGCCTGTCTGTCTTTTTTTGAGCAGTTTATATTTATAAATAGATTCGATTGGCTTGCAGAAAGTCTGCAAAAACCTGCGCTGCTTCACTGAGTGTTGGATGTTGATTGGTAACTAAAGAAATAGAAAATTGCATATTTTCTTTAAATGGGATTAAGATGGAAGTGTTTTTGGGATTGGCTTCCATAATCTTTTGATGAGCACGACTGCTGCTAAAGCCAACATAATAACCGCTTTGCAGTGCCTGCAAATGACTGTGAGTATTGTTGCTGGAAAAAGCAACAGAACCGCCATATTTTTTGATCAGTTTTACCAGTGCATCTTCTTCATCATCTGCCGACGCGATGATTGCGCAGGGCTGCTGGGCAAATTGGGTCAGAGAAATGGCGTTGAGTTTATTAAGTGGTGATTCATTGCCGGTAACGCAAAAATAGGTATCCTGCAGTAACGGCGTTAACGTGATATAGTTGATATAAGGTACGTACAGATCCTGAAAATCAGGATTGGATAATACAACGGTAATACCGATTTGCTCCGGATGCAAGGCCACCTTTTTTAACACATTGCTGGGTGTTTCATTGTTCAAATGAATGTGCAGATTAGGGTGCAGCTCTGCAAAAGTCGGGATCAAAGTGGACAGCAAGATGGTATTGGACATTTCTGAACCGGAAATATATAATTCACCAGCAAGATTTTTGCTTTTTTCCAGTGCATGAATATTAGAACGCAGCTGATTAAATTCTTCAAATACGTGCTGGGTGGTGGATAGCAGCATTTTACCGGTGGCAGATAATGTAACGCCCTTTTGCGTGCGGATAAACAGTGTTGTTCCCAAATCATTTTCTAACTGTCGGATGATTTTGCTGACATTTTGATGGGTGGTAAATAATTCTTTGCTTGTTTGTGTAATAGAGCCCGTCTGGGCTAAGTTTAAAAAGTATTCTAAATGTTCTGTACGCATGAAGACTCCTTTCCAATCATGTTGCGTTTTATAAGGGTAACGATTTGTTACAAGAATAATATTTTTTGTAATAAGCCGAACCTATGCAACCTATAAACTAGATTATATAATAAACCCATAGAAAAGAGCAAGATAAATCATAACTAAGGAGCTGTTTGAAAATGGGTAAAAAGTATACCGACAAAGTATTGTTACTGGGTGTAGATGGGATGGATCCAAAACTGACATCCAAATTCTTAAAAGAAGGCAAATTACCTAACATTAGAAAATTCGTAGAAGCAGGGGCGCAGAAAGAAGATTTAAAATTAATCTGCACACCGCCAACCATTACCCCGCCACTGTGGACCACACTGGCAACCGGCGCACTGCCTGTTACCCACGGCATCACCTGCTTTTGGAGACAGGACCCGGTTCATCTGGATACAGCAGGTTACAACCTGGATTCCCGTTTATGTACTGCTGAAGCATTGTGGAATGTAACCGCCGAAGCCGGTATGAAAACCTTAGTATGGCATTGGCCGGGTTCCAGCTGGCCTCCAACCAGCGACAACCCAAATCTGCATGTTATCGACGGCACACAGCCGGCTGCTGTAAACTCCGGTGTTGCCAAAGTAGAATCTGAAAAAATTACTGTAGCAAAAAATACTATTACAGAAGTAAAATTCAAACCGGCTGCTGTGAATAATACCGGTGCAGGCTGCGTGATTGAAGATATTCCTGAAACAGAAGATACTTTTGATGCCAACAGCGTTTTGGGCGGTTCCATGAGTATGCGCAACATTATTCTGAAACAGTCCGACGGGGAAGATGGCCTGGAAGACATTGCAGCCGACCTGTGCAACTCTCCAATCAAAGATGCAACCGGTTGGGCTGATGCTCCGGAAGGCGCCAAAGAATTTTATATCGTTACTTCCAAAGGCTTGGTACGTCGTCCTTGCCTGCTGTTGAAAAACGAAGAAGGCAAATATGACAGAGTTGCTTATTATCACAGCAAAAAAGATGCTGAACCAATCGTTGTGATGAAAAAAGATGAATATACAGTTGGCGTATTAGATGAATATGTTCATAAAGATGAAAAAGTAATGGGCAACCGCAATATGCTGGTAATGGATTTGGCAGAAGATGGTTCCATGGTTCGTATCTGGATGAGTAAAGCATATGAAATCAGCCATGACACCTTATTCCATCCAAAATCTCTGTACAAACAGGTTGTAGATAATATTGGCTATATTCCACCAAACCCAAATGTTGGCGGCAGAAGTCTGGAAATGGTAAATCGTGTTATCATTCCTACCTGGGATGTACTGTGCCAGTGGCAGGCAAAAGCATTGAACTATCTGATTGACGAAAATGGTTATCAGGTTGTATTCAGCCATATTCACAACGTGGATGCCATGGGCCACATGTTCTGGTACTTTGGCAAAGACCGTGTAACACTGAACAAGCTGGAAGAAGC
>USPE01000092.1 GCA_900556545.1 uncultured Peptococcaceae bacterium
AATTGCTGCGCAGATAGAAAAAAAGAAAATCACAATAATCAATTCCATCAGAAACAAGGTAGATTTCGATCTATTCTGCTGCCTCATACCAATCTACCCCTTTCCCGCTGCGCAAACCAATCAGCAGCTGTTCCTGCCGTCCATCCTCACCAATGCACACCAGCTTCAGCAAATCTTCTTTTTGACGCGTTACCTGCAAATCCTGGGCCGGAATAATTTTTTGCCCATCCTCCGGCTGAAACTGCAAACCATCTTCAAAGAACAGCTCCCGCACATAGCCGTCGGCATAATAAATCAGTGTTTTGTATCGAGTTTCTTCAAAGGTTTCATACAACACCAACGCATCGGCACCGGCAAACGACTCCACATCTACCATGCCGGTTTCATCATAATGACGGATTTTGGCATCCAGATAAGATAAACAGGTGCGCTCCGCATACTGCCCCTCCATTTTATCCACAATCCCCTGATAACCATTGGCTCCGGCTAATAACACGCTTAACACAGATGCAGCAAACAAACAAAACAGCGCCAGAATAAAAACGATATCAATTGTGTGATTTGCTGTTTTTATTTTCCGCATAATCGTCTACCTTTCCAGCACTGTAATATCAGGCATAATATTCTCCGCAAATACTTCATAATGCACAATATATTTTTCTTCGTTAAGCTGCAGACCATACTGCTCCTGCAAATACTTCACATCCGGCGGATATCGGCCCTCCAGCGCATAGCAGCTGACCACCGCCCGGCGCAGATTATCCTCTGCCATCCGCAGGCCCTCCGCCTGACTGCTCTGCGCCGCATCCTGAAACCCATACAGCATCAGCAGCATAATCACTGCAAACAGCAGAATGGCTGCCCCGTTTTCTTTTAACCACTTCATAAGCGTCGCTCCTTATCCAATGGCTGACATAATGCTCATTAACGGCAGCATCACCGACAGCAGAATCAGACCAACCATAACAGACATGATAATTACCAATGTAGGCTCGATCCGATTCAACAACGCTTCAATTTTATCATCTACCTGCTCTGCACTGCGGCGGGCCACTTCCGCCATTACCGGATCAATACTGCCTGTGCGGAATCCCACTGCAATCATGCGACAATATAACGGCGCAAATAATCCGCTGGCCATACTGGCATCGGCAAAGGATTTGCTCTCCAGCAGCATTTCCCGCTTGCACTGGGTAATCTTTTCCTGCATAGCAGCGCCAGGCACCAAACGAATGGCCATATCCAACGAATCATCAATATTCATGCCGCTGGCCAAAGTCATAACCAACGCATCCGCCAATCGGGAAGATGCTATCAACTGACTGACTGTCCATTTTTCACTGCTCCTGCAATCACACCAACTGCCACTGCAGTCAACACAACCAGCCCGTAGCTGCCCAGTACCTGCCCAATCTGCATCAGCATCAACGCTACAGGAGATAAATCGGCTCCCAACTGCTGAAACACTTCCTGAAAAATGGGCAATACCTTAATCAATAATACCAACACCACAAACAGCATCATAACCAACAACACGGCAGGATACATCATCGCATTGCGAACACTTTTCTGCAGCTGTTCCAATCGTTCATAATAGCCGGCCAGAGCCTTAAACACATCTTCCAAATGCCCAGTTCGCTGTCCAATCTCCACCATCTCTATAACGTAAACAGGGAAACCCCCTGCAGCGCGCATGGCAGCTGCAACTGGTTCCCCTAATTCTAATTGCTGATAGAGATGGTCCAAAACGGTTCGACTGTAGGAATCCTTTTCATCATCGCGCAGCAAAGCTACCCCTTCACTAAAAGGGATGCCAGCACGAATGATTAAGTACATTTCCATGCAAAATACGGAAATATACCCTGCACCGAACACTTTTTTCCCCATCGCCACAAACTCCTCATCTTATATATTTTATTTTGATTTTACTTTTGTCCGTGCAGATATCTGCCATTAGTAAATATATTTGGCGCTGTAATTGCTGCCATTACCAATGTACTCCATAATCTGCTGGCTCTGTTTTGCACTGGAAGCAAAGGTAGGATCCATCAGCTTCCAGGTGGTGCCGTCGAAGAAGATAACCCCTTCTACCCAGCCTTTTTCAGGAATAAAGGTATTGATCCAAGCGTGATATACATTGCCGGTGTATCCTACCACCAGCTTAGTGGGAATTCCCTGGCTGCGCAGCATAGCTGTCATCAGCGCCGCATAGTCAAAACAAATTCCTGTTTTGGAAGCCAAAACCTGATCTACATTGGGCAGATAACCGCTCTGCACTGTCTGCGCTTTTTTCTTATCATAGGTCAGCGTTTTCACCGTAAAATCATAAATTGCTGTAATTTTTTCCAAATCACTCTTTTTACCTTTTGTCAGTTCAGCCGCTTTTTTTACAACCTGACTGTCGGCACTGTAATTTACATATTGATTGGGACGCAAAAACGGTGCAAAATCATTTGTCAGCATGACAGTAACCGGTGTGCTGAAAGCCAGCGCATATTTATTGCCGCTGGTATTTTCATATACGCCCACAGTGTATTTCCCGTTGCCATCTGACAATGGGAACACTTCATAATTGCCGTTTTTATTTAAATCATAGGTATATACTGTACCGCTGGGTCCTGTTACCCGCACCTTCAAGCGACTCTTTGCCGCACCATTATAAGCCACCATCACATAGCCATCTTTGGCGTTGGAAGCATCTACTTTTGCTTTTTCATTGGAATAAACAGTTGTACCGGCCGCCACAGTAGGCAGCACAGCAGCCAGCGTTGGAGACACCGCAGTCAACAAAAACACTGCACACACCAAAATACTGATTACTTTTTTACTTACACGTTGCATAAAACTCCTCCATCTCAAATTACTTATTACACAGTTACAAATTATTCATCTTTTATGACAATTATAATATCATTTGTAACTTTATCTGTAAAGTAAAATTTTCACATTTGAGGTGTTAAAGGCTGTAATTTATATGTGATAATCGCCTTAGAATGAGGATTCTCTTTCTTAAAGTTTTTTTGAATCCGTTTTAAAACCATTTCGCCATTTTCAAAACTCACTGTCGGCAGCATAATCAAGTATTGCGATACACTGTACCGGGTAAACACATCCCCCCGGCGCAAAGAGTATTGGATTGCGCTATGCAGCTGGCTCATTGCAGCATTCTGCTGCCGTTTATTATCCAGCACTCCATTATTTCCATCGGTAACCGACATCAGACATAAGTAAATAGACTGCCCGTTACGGCTGGCTGATCTGGTTTCCAGATGATAAATTTCTTTAAACAATGAATATTCGCAATAAAAGGCACCCGGCCGACCGTCTTCTTCCTGCAGTCTGTCGCGAATCAGACTTAAATCTACCTCAATGCCATTGCTTTCCTTAATAATCTCTTTATACAAATCGGTCAGCTCATCCGACAGATTAATACCGAATTCACTGTAAAACAAATCCACCACATGCTCATAATGCGCCAATGCCGCCTGCTGCCCGCCGGTATCCAGCATAGCCTGAATCAACTCATAATGAAGCGACTCATCATAAGGGTCAATGGCTAGCCTGTTGGCACACCGTAATGACATCATAGCTGCGTCCCTGTTCCTTTAACAGCTCTACACAGCTTTGCACCACACGCAAAAATTCCGAATGATAGTAGGCATTAATCGGCACTACCCATGCTTCTAAAGATGACTTTGGCAGAAAATCACCTTTATAATATTCCAACGCATCCAGATAATAAGCAATCTTCCGATTTACATCTTCTTCCTCATCACCCAATATGCACAAAGAAGTAAACTGATCAGTATCCACAACAAAATTCAATTTATTGTTCCACGCATACACGCCTCTGTTGTAAATAATCATTTCCTTGCTGGGCGCAAACTTCAACTCATCCAACATATTGCGCAAACGATGCAGCAAAGTCTTTAATGTATTGGCTGGATTCTCCGTAAAATCATCGCCCCACAACAATTCTATCAGTTCACTTTGCGTAATTTCCTTGTCGCGAAAAGTTATCAAATATTCTAAAATTAACCAAAGCTTATGGGATCGGCTTTTTTGATAATCAATCACTTTTCCATTATATTGCAGAGAAAATCCACCCAACATGTTGATTTGTAATTGACTTTCCATGCTATTCCCCCCATTAAAGTACAAACTCTTCTTTTTATATATAATAAGTATATCATATCAAATTTCCACTAAAAGTACAGTATTTTCAAAAAAAATCCTGATAAATCTTTTTTCATGCAAATAAATTTATCATATCAATTAACCCAATTCAATGAAATCAAAATTCTTCGTTCTTGACAAGCATTCTATTTGCTGTTAAAATTAAATTTATTCGTAATGGAGGGGTGTCCGAGCGGTTTAAGGAGGCGGTCTTGAAAACCGTTGAACTCTTGCCGGGTTCCGTGGGTTCGAATCCCACCCTCTCCGTATCAGCAAAAGCCACTGGCAAACTGTCAGTGGCTTTTTTGTATTCCAAAAGCCGCCCTTACACCTTGAAACTATCATTAAAATTGCAATTGCAGAACCATACTCTCCCATGATATGATAATGATATCATTCATTCCACATTTTCATAAGGAGGGACCTCATGTATCTGCCAAGCAATCCAAACTATCATTTGGTGAATATTTCTTATATTCTATTACTCATCGCTTTCATCATTGCATTCGTCATTGCTTTTTTTGTAAAATCTTCCTCTCCCAAAAAGCGATTATGCCATATAGGCGGAACCATATTCTTCATTTGTTCCATGACATACGCAAGCCTATTTCACATCTATGACCTGATTTTCTCTTTTTCTGCTAAAAATATCCCTATTGATGCAGCCTTCATTTTACAGCAGAACGGGAGCCTGTTTTTTGGTTTTTTATGTATGGTTTTTTTTTCCGTCTTTTCTATATTGATAGACTACAAAAAAATCAAACTGTCCCAACCGCTGCGGCATGCGCTCTGGCTTGCAGTATCCGTTTGTGTCATACTTTGCACCTGGTATTATGTCTTCATCAGAGTAAACCCAACAGACATTGATACAGGATTGATATTATTTCTGGTGGATTCTTTGGAGGACTACATGTATCTCCCATTCTTTTACTTTGTCTCTGTTGAAGGAGAGTATTGCAAAAAACGTAATGCAGAATAATCCGGTGCTATATCGGCCAAAATAAGATTGCATCGTATTTTGGCCTTGATTTTTTTACAGTTTAGGCTAAAATAAGATTACATCGTATTTTAGCCTAAGGAGGATCTGTTATGAACTACATCAAACGTGATTTGGAAAATAAAATCGTATCACTGTCCAAAGAATATGCATGTGTGTTAGTTACCGGACCCCGTCAGGTTGGTAAAACTACCCTTTTGCGCAACCTGATGACAGATAACCGCAATTATGTCACCCTGGATGATTTGGAAGAACGCAGACTTGCCCAAAACGACCCTGCACTCTTTCTGGAACTACACGAACTGCCAATTTTAATTGATGAAGTACAGTATGCGCCGGAATTATTTTCTTACATAAAAATAGCAATCGACAACGGCGCTGCACCGGGCTCTTTTTGGTTAACCGGCTCTCAGGCATTTAAAATGATGGAACTGGCTCAAGAATCGCTGGCAGGACGTGTTGCCATACTTCATATGTCAAGCTTATCGCAGCATGAAATTTATGGTTCCGGTGAAAATATTCCATTTACAATTGAACTTGCCTCATTAAAGGCGCGAAAACTTACGGGAACCCCTGCTAATATGGAGGAACTTTATATGCGTATTTGGAACGGTTCCATGCCGGGGCTCATCAGCGGAAAATTTACAGATCGAAATGTATTTTATTCCAGCTACCTGCAAACATATATTGAACGCGATGTCAGCGAATCAGTAGCATTAACAGATAAATTGCAATTTCAGGACTTTATCCGCGCAGCTGCCTGTCGTGCAGGACAAATGCTAAACGTCCATACAATTGCGCAAGATGTTGGCATTTCAGATGACACCGCTAAGCGTTGGCTGCAAGTATTAGAAAAGTCGGATATTATTTTTTATCTCAGACCATATTCCAACAATCTGCTAAAACGCACCATAAAAACACCAAAACTTTATTTCTTTGATACTGGTCTGGTGGCTTATTTGACCAAATATACCTCTCCGGAAATATTGCAAAACGGTGCAATAAATGGTTCTATTTTAGAAAATTATGTTGTTTCGGAGCTGATGAAAAGTTACCACAACGCCGCACAGGATTGTTTGCTGTGGTATTACCGGGACAAAGATAACCATGAAATCGATTTGATAATGGAAAGCGACGGCCAGCTTCATCCATTGGAAATAAAACGCTCCATTAACCCCGGCAGTGAATTAATCGGCGCATTTACCGTGCTGGACAAAGGTTCTGTGCCAAGGGGAAAAGGTGCCATACTTTGCATGCGTCCGGAGCTGTCCGCCATCAATGCAGATAACTATATCGTCCCTATTTGGATGATTTAACAATCGGCCGCACACCACTTTAAATTGATTTTATAAACCAACCGATGCTTTTCATCTGATATCCTATTGCTTTTTCATCTTTTTTTAAATTTTTTCAAAAAAGTTTTCAAAAAAGTTTTTTCACAAGAAACGAAAAAAACGATACTGCATAGATTTCTTACTCCACACAATATCGTTCTTCTATATTTATACTTTCATTGTCTTCGCCAGAGAAGTAAGCAAAGCCGCCATCTCCGGATTGCCAAGTACTTTCATCAGCAGTTCGGGACCTACTCCCTCCGGTATGGTAATCTTATTTTCTTCCTCTTTCTGCTCATTCAGTTTGTATGTGACACTTGTATGGCGCAGACTATGAAAAACCACATCCGGAAGACCTTCTCTATCAATTACTTTCTGCAGCTGATCCCGAATATAGCTGCTATTGATCGGCATTCCAAAAGTAGTCGCCATTATCAGGTTGTAATCGGTATACTCACTGCCAAGTGCCTCCTTTACCTCATCCTGTTCCTTCTTTATATCAATAAGGCACTGTGCCACAAATCCCGGTATATAAACTTTGCGCTCGCTGGTATCGGTCTTTGGTGTTTTCAGCACCCTGACCGTCTTATTATTCTTCCTTTGTGAGGGGAAGATCAGAATGACTTCTTTTGAATCCAGCTCCTCAACAGCTTCCTTTGATACACGCTCCACCTGTTTGTTAATAAAGACATATGCCCTGTTCTCTGAAATAGCTTCTTCTGATATATCCACACAGTCCCATGTCAGCCCAAGCAGCTCTCCTATTCGGACCATTGCTGCGAATGCCAGATGAAATGCTACTTTGAGCCATTTATTCTCACACGCATCGATTGCCTGCTTTCAGGCTTGCCGCTCTTCTTACATCTGTTACTTTCTGAATCTCATAT
>USPE01000093.1 GCA_900556545.1 uncultured Peptococcaceae bacterium
TTTCTCTTGCGCATTCACACAAATTAAAAATTCATGCATGGATGAATCCGTACCGGGTTTCGTCGACGAAAATTCTTGACCCGGCAAGTGAAACGACAACAGCACGAATTGTCAACCAGGTAAAGGAAATTATTAACCGGTATGCAGTGGATGGCATTCACTTTGATGATTATTTTTATCCGACAGGCAGTTTTGATGATGGGGATACCTTTGCTAAATATGGGCAAGGCTATGCCAGCATTGAAGACTGGCGGAGACATAATGTAGATTTGCTGATACAGGAAACCTATCAGCTGGTGCATCAGAAGCAGGGTGTTGTATTTGGCGTCAGTCCAGCAGGGGTATGGGCCAATCAGACTACCAATGCTGCCGGTTCTAACACCAGCGCCGGAGTAGAAACCTATTATGACCATTATGCGGATACCCGTAAATGGGTGCAAAAGGGCTGGCTGGATTATATTGCGCCGCAGGTTTATTGGCAGATTGGCCATGCACAGTGCGATTATGCCACTTTGGTTGATTGGTGGAGCAATGTGACAAAGGGCACGGATGTAAAATTGTATATTGGTCATGCCGCGTATAAAACCGGAGACAGCGCTCAGGGTACTCAGTGGATGGATGGTCTGGAGCTGCAGCGGCAGATTGCATATAATCGCGCCAATGGCGGTGTAGATGGCAGTATTTTTTATGGCTATGGCGCGTTAAAAAATAATACGTTGGGCATTCAGAACAGTGTAGCGGCGGCATTCCAATAAGCATAATACAGATAAAACCGCATAATAAAAGGCTTTTTTCAATCTTTGCAGGATTACAAGATTGGAAAAAGCCTTCTTTGTATGGCTAACTATTGTTTAGTGGGCAGCGCTGAACAAATTTAAAATAACAACGCCGACAATGACGATGATGGTGCCGATGATGCCCATAGGGGTAATTTGTTCGCCGAATAAGAAAACGGAAAGTAAGGTGGCAACAATAATGCCCAGCGCAGACCATGTGGCATAGGCAATGTTCAATGAAATGCCGTTTAAAGCCCGGGAAAAGAAAAAGAAACAAACGGTATAAGCCGCAATTGTCAGTAAAGTAGGCACCAATTTTGTAAATCCGGCGGAATATTTTAAACAGGTAGTGCCGATTAATTCACCTACAATGGCTAATGTTAAAAAAAGATAATGCATGTGAAATACTTCCTTTCTATTTATAATCTGTTTGTATAATCTGTTTGAATGTTTCTATGAAATGATTACGAATGCGTGTATTGAATGCTCGGTTGAACATGCTTATTGATGCAGTGTTTTAGAGCTGGGATTGTTTTTCCGGAAAAAAAGTTTTTGTCAATTGTTCTACAAGCTGACCGCTGGAATGCAGTAAATTTTCCTGTTCTTGCCGGGAAAAACGGGAAAGGGCCAATTCTTCTAATTGAAACATTTCCTGTAAGATTGGCTCTGCATAAGAAAGACCTGCATCGGTGAAGGATAACAGTTTACTCCGTTTATCCTGATTATTGGTAATTTTCTGTACGTATCCTTTTTGTTCCAGTCCGTGTAAAATGCTGTTCACAGTTTGTTTGGGCAAGGACAGCCGCTGGCAGATAAAGTGCTGTGTGCAGGTATCTGGATTTTGATAGATGAGGTACAGAATCATCAAGCTTGTACAAGTGAGATTTTTCGTTTTTGCCCAATTTTCATATAGAGCATTCAGCGAAAACCAGAAATTATAATACTGATCCAGCACTTGCCGAAGATGGTTCATGAAAAACAACTCCTTCCTGATTAATATTGTCTGCTTTCGGACTAATTGGAATTGTAGCATAGTTTGAGAATTTTGGCAAGAAAAAAATAGTAGTTTGAATTTTTTGATGAATTTGTTTCTGTTGATTTTGTTGTGAACAGTGTGTAAATGAGGGCAGATTAGGAATTTTAAAAGAAATTTATAGAGAAAATGCTGATTTTTCATGGAAAATATCCACAATATCTGTTATTATAAATTTTAGAAAATTTT
Source organism: uncultured Peptococcaceae bacterium (assembly GCA_900556545.1). Taxonomy (GTDB): domain Bacteria; phylum Bacillota; class Peptococcia; order Peptococcales; family Peptococcaceae; genus UBA7185. The sequence continues at coordinate 1,999 of USPE01000093.1, forward strand.
TAGAAAGTTCTGGATTTTCTATTGAATTATTATGCTTTAAGGTGTATTATTATTCAATATGTGAGGAGTGTGAATGTTGTGAGTTTAAAAGGCAGAGATTTTTTAACATTAAAAGATTTTACCGGTCAGGAAATTATGGATATGGTTCAATTGGGGATCGACCTAAAGGCAAAACTGAAAGCCGGTATTCCGACCCCTATTTTAGCAGGTAAAAGTCTGGGCATGATTTTTCAGAAATCCTCTACCAGAACCAGAGTATCTTTTGAAGTAGGGATGTATCAGTTGGGCGGACAGGCGTTGTTTTTGAGCAGCAATGATCTGCAGATTGGCCGCGGCGAGCCCATTCAGGATACAGCGCGGGTGTTGTCCCGTTATCTGGATGCCATTCTGATTCGTACTTTTAGCCATCAAGAAGTGGAAGATTTGGCTAAATATGCGGATGTACCAGTTATCAACGGACTGACTGATGATTATCATCCGACTCAGGTGATTGCCGATTTGATTACAATCCAGGAACACAAAGGGCATTTAAAGGGAATCAAGTTTGCCTATGTAGGCGATGGCAATAATATGACCCATTCTTTGATGATTGGCGGCGCCAAAACGGGAATGGATGTGGTGGTAGCTTGTCCGGACGGGTATATGCCCAATCCTGAAATTGTGGCGCAGGCTCAGCAATATGCAGCTGAATACGGCGGCAGCGTGACTGTGCTGCATGATCCAAAAGAAGCAGTTGCCGATGCAGATGTGGTTTATACCGATACCTGGGCCAGTATGGGGCAGGAAGCAGAAAAAGAAATCCGCAAAAAAGCCTTTGCCGGTTATCAGGTGGACAGCGCACTGATGGCATTGGCCAAACCAGATGCCATTTTTATGCATTGTTTGCCGGCATATCGCGGTTGGGAAGTCACCGAAGAAGTCATGGAAAGCGCCCAGTCCGTTGTATTTGACGAAGCGGAAAACCGCCTGCACGCCCATAAAGCAATCCTGGCAACGGTAGTAGAATAAAAAGGATACGATTGCTATTTTATAATGGAGTACCTATATTAAGTGTCTGTAAATTTGGTGAAATTCAATGAATGATACTTTATTTGCACTGCTAACATTGCCTATCCCTCCGTGTTTTGCACAGTAGCTTTGCCTGTTCAGCTTTGCTGGACGATGTCCACCACGCTTTGAACAGCCTGCGCTACTATGCACTCCAAGTCGGAATTTTGGCAATGATAGCAGTCGCACCAAATAGGTTATGAGAGCGTAAAAAAATAAAGGTTTTATATTCGTTGCCAAACGAATGAGAAGTATAATTGAATGAGGAGAGAATGTAACAATGTCTGAAAAAGAAAAAGTAGTATTAGCTTATTCTGGTGGTTTGGATACCACTACCATTATTCCATGGTTGAAAGAACATTATGATTATGATGTTATTTGCTGCTGCGTGAATGTAGGCCAGGGTGAAGAACTGGATGGTCTGGAAGAACGTGCTTTATATTCCGGTGCCAGCAAATTATATATTGAAGATGTTGTAGATGAATTCTGCGAAGAATATATTATGCCATGTGTGCAGGCCGGTGCAGTTTACGAAAATAAATATCTGCTGGGCACCTCTATGGCTCGTCCGCTGATTGCAAAAAAACTGGTAGAAGTGGCTCGTAAGGAAGGTGCTGTGGCTATTTGTCATGGCGCAACCGGTAAAGGAAATGACCAGGTTCGTTTTGAACTGGGTATCAAAGCGCTGGCTCCGGATTTAAAAATTATCGCTCCATGGCGTTGTAATGAAACATGGAACATGCAGTCCCGTGAAGATGAAATTGCTTACTGTGAAGCACATGGCATCAGTCTGCCATTTTCCACTGATTCCAGCTACAGCCGTGACCGCAATCTGTGGCATATCAGCCATGAAGGTTTGGAACTGGAGGATCCATCTTGCGCACCAAATTATGATCATGTGCTGATGCTGAGTGTATCTCCTGAAAAAGCGCCAGATCAGGCAGAAGAACTATCTCTGACTTTTGAAAAAGGTGTGCCGGTAGCATTAAACGGCAAAGCGATGAAGGTATCTGAAATTATTATTGCGCTGAATGAACTGGGCGGCAAACATGGCATCGGGATTATTGATATCGTAGAAAACCGTGTAGTTGGCATGAAATCCCGCGGTGTATACGAAACACCGGGCGGTACTATCCTGATGGAAGCGCACAAACAGCTGGAAGAACTGATTACCGACCGTGATACCTTTGCGTTCAAAAAAATGGTAGCAACCAGATACTCCGACGTTGTGTACGAAGGCAAATGGTTCACTCCGCTGCGTGAAGCGTTGCAGGCATTTATCACTTCCACTGAAGAAAATATGACCGGTGAAGTGAAAATGAAACTGTACAAAGGCAACATTATTAAACAGGGAACCACTTCTCCATACAGCATGTACAGCGAAAGTCTGGCATCCTTTACCACAGGCGATTTGTATGACCATCACGACGCAGAAGGGTTTATCAATCTGTTTGGTCTGTCCTTAAAAGTGCGGGCAATGATAAAAGAAAACAACAAATAATAACAATATAATGTGATAAAAGGCTCACTAAGAGATAAAATATATTGGGAAAAAATCGGTATAGTTTGGAGAAATCCAGCTATGCCGATTTTTTGTATCGGGCAGGTTGGCTATACAAATAAAATTTTGATAGATAGGAGCTATTACAAATGAACGTTTCAAAAGTGATTGAATTTTTCACAAAATTGTGAAATAATGTTATATAACAATTTCTGGAAGATGAAGACATGGCTGCCAGTTAAATGATTATTAGAATTTTTACCTGATAATACGGAGGAAAAATCATGGATAAGAAAAGAATTGGTCAGATTAAAGAGCAGTTTGACCTTGTGATACATAGCGATGAAACTGCAAATATTGAATTTTGGTTTGCTCGTGAGTTGATGCCTTTGCTTGGCTATGAGCGTTGGGAGAATTTTGCTAAGGCGATTAATCGTGCAATGGAATCCTGTGAGACCAGCGGAATTGAAGTATCGGATCATTTTCGTGAGGTCACGAAAATGATCGAAACAAAAACAATTGATTTTTTATTGTCCTTATCCCATATGACTTTTGGATGCGGCGGTAAATTGTACAGCATAAGATATTTTAATGCAACTGTTTGGCGAATATTGGCGTCTAAATAGAGTACGGTAAGTATTACCGGTTTTCAGAGAGAATTTTATTCAGTATAATAAGAAAATGCGGTGTATTTGTGTCAATAAGGAAAGTGAGGGAAACGGAATGAAGAAAGCAGCAGGTGCAGTATGTACTGCACTTTTGGCTATGGGATTGTTTGCTGCTCCGGCAGCGGCGGCGGATGTAACTGTTACATTGCCTGCCTTTTCTGTTACGCTGAATGGTGTAACTATGGAGCAAAGTAAAAGTCAGTATCCCATGCTGGTGTATAAAGATATTACATATGTGCCGATGACGTGGGCCGATACGCGATTATTGGGCTTGGAGTCCAACTGGACCCAGCAGAGCGGGTTGGTAATCCAAAAAGCGGATACTGTACAGGATGCAGCAACAGCCAAAAAAAACTATCAGCCTTATAAGGTATCCAGTGCCAATAAAAACAGCTATCAGGCAACTACGGCCAGCGGAAAAATAACCGTAAACGGAAAAACAATCACCAATAGCAGTGAAGAATATCCTTTACTGTTATTTCGTGATGTGACATATTTTCCATTAACCTGGCGTTTTGCAGTAAATGAGTTTGGTTGGGAGTATAGTTTTGATCAGAAAAATGGTTTGGTAATTACAACAAAAGCCACCGGTTCTGCTGAAGAAACTCCGGTGGATACCAAAAGTGATATTGTAGGTCATAAGGTGACAGTAACAGGCAGTGATGTTAATCTGCGTTCCGGCGCAGGAACCAGTTACAGCTCTGTGGGTATGGTGCAGAAAGGGACAGAGTTGCTTGTGTTGGGTACCAAAACTGTGGATGGTAAGGAATGGTATCAGGTAATGAAAACCGATGGCTCGGATAAATCCTGGATTGCCGGCTGGCTGACTCAAAAAAGCAGTGGAGATTCTTCTGTCAACACCAGCACCGGAACAGGGAATATTGATACCTCTAACAATGGAAACATTACCTCCGGCAGCAATAATAGTGCCAGCAGTATGGTAGGAAAGACAATTACAGTAACAGGTACTACTGTTAATTTGCGGGCCAGCGCCAGCACCAGCAGTGCTGTAATTGGACAGACAGACAAAGGCGACAGCTACACTGTTCTGGCGGCAAAAACAGTAAATGGCGATGTGTGGTATCAGGTTACTGCCACGAATGGTGCCAAAGCCTGGATTGCCGGTTGGCTGACCGAGGAAGGAACCGGTAATAGCGGCAACACGAATACTACAGTTACAGAAAATTATGATATTGTAGGGAAAAAAGTTGTAGTCAATGCCAACGGCGTGAATCTGCGCAAAGAACCCGGCACCAGTGCGGCAAGCGCAGGCACTGTCAACAAAGGCATGGAATTTACAGTGCTGACGGTGAAAACAGTGGACGGGCAGCAGTGGTATCAGGTAAAGGATGTCAGCGGCAATAAGGTTTGGATTGCCAGCTGGCTGACAGATAAATCGAGTGGATCCGGCAGTGCTGTGACGCAAACAACACGGCTGACACTGCAATCTGTACAGCAGCAGGGAGACAAAACCGTTGTGACCTTGAAGCATGGCAAAGGCAACAGTTACAGCACAACCAAAGCAAGTGCTACCGAACTGGTAATCTCGCTGCAAAATAATTATCTGAACACAAACGACAGTATCAATGAAAGCTATACTTCCGGTCCATTGCGCCATTTACAGGTTCAGGATGCAGGCACCAACGCTTTAAAGGCTACATTGACACTGCAAAAAGGTGCTTATTGCACAGTCAAAGAGAGCGGAGACAATTTGGTGATAACAGCCTATAACCAGCATGCGGATGGAGAACAGGGCTTACAGGGAAAAACCATTGTATTAGATCCGGGACATGGAGGCAGTGATCCGGGCGCTGTTGGCCTGGTATTGGGTGTAACCGATGCCGATGTGGGCCTGACTGTTAGCCAGAAATTGCGGGATTTGCTGGAAGCGCAGGGTGCCACTGTGATTATGACCAGAGATACGGATATCCGTGTGGGATTAACAGACAGACCTGCTGTGGCCAATCGGGCAGAAGCGGATTTGTTTGTCAGCGTGCATGCTAATTCCTCTACCAATACAGCGCCAAAAGGCATACAAATATATTACTATGCACCATCTAGTAATGCTAATTTATATGCACAGAGTTATGTGCGCAAAGAATTGGCTACCCAGGTTAGTGATAGTATGCAGGCGGCAACCGGTACGGATTCTGTT
>USPE01000094.1 GCA_900556545.1 uncultured Peptococcaceae bacterium
CTGACTGTTGCCGCGCGGGGTAAAGAAATCAATATTATGAAATATGTGGGCGCAACCAACTTTTATGTGCGGATCCCATTCTTTTTGGAAGGGTTGATTATCGGCATTGTGGGCGCTGTGCTGGCAGATTTGATATTGTATTTTGGTTATGATGCGGTGGCAGGATATATTTCAGAAAGTCTGACCTTTATTACATTACTGAACGATCCGATTTTGGTGGTAAAAATTATGCTGGCATTGTTGATCGGCGGCACTTTGCTGGGTGCGTTGGGCAGCAATATTGCCATCAGAAGATATCTGAAAGTATAAAATAAGTCAGAGCTGCTTTTGACAGCTGCTGATATATGGAAAACAGGACGCATCTTGTTTGAAAAAATAAAGATGCGTTCTGTTTTTTGGCATAGATTGCAAAAGAATTCGTATAATAAATGAGACAGACAACGGGAGGATGACAGAATGGATAAAGTGTGGAAGGTTTTGCGGGATGTAGTGATAACCATCTGTTGCTTGACGACACTTTTTGTGGGAATTGGTCTGGTTGTTAATTTTGATCATGTGCAGAAGATCACACGTACGTTGTATTTGATCAACGAAAAATATTTGGGTGAAACAGACGGGGATACGCTGACGGATGGTGCTATCAAAGGAATGCTGGACAGCTTGGGCGATAAATATACAACTTACATTGATGAAGATCTTATGGCCGGGTTTATGCAGCAGGTTAGCGGCGATGTTTACGGCATTGGTATTTATATTGCCGAAGATGAAACCGGGCAGTATGTCATTTTATCCCCCATGGAGGAAAGCCCTGCGCAAAAAGCCGGTATTCAGGCCGGAGATATATTGAAGGCAGTAGAAGGTGAACGCTGCGACACTATGTCTTTAGATGGTGCAGTCGGTAAAATGCGCGGTTTGGAAGGCACTTCTGTTGAAATTACCATTGAACGGGACGGCGCAGAGCATACGTATACCATAGAACGATATAAATTAGGGCAGACAAAAACTGTATACGGTGAGATTTTGGAAGAAAACTCCGATATTGCCTATCTGCGAATCAGTGAATTTTCGTTGCAGACAGCAACAGAGTTTGCCAAACAGATTAACACCTTGCTGGAAGATGGATTCCAGGGTGTGATATTGGATTTGCGGGATAATGGCGGCGGCGAGGTGAACTCGGCTGTAGAGATTGCCCGGATTTTTGTGCCGGAGGGGCCTATTGTGCATGTGGTTTCCGCTGATGGCAGTGTGGATACCAGAAACGCTACCGAAGCGCAGCTGGATGTGCCAATGGTTGTGCTGGTCAATGAAAATACTGCCAGTGCTTCTGAAATTCTGGCAGGGGCTTTAAAGGACAGCGATACAGCCAAACTGGTGGGCACCCAAACCTTTGGGAAAGGATTGGTGCAGGGCGTGTATCAATATGCAGATGGTACGGCGATGAAAATTACAGAGGCTAAATATTTAACGCCGAATAAAAATGATATTAACGGTGTGGGAATCAAGCCTGATGTAACAGTGGATTTGACAGAGGATGCTGTTACCGATACCCAACTGGAAAAAGCGATTCAGGTATTAGAATCTGAAATGAGGTGACGACATGCTGGCGATACAAATGATGCAGCAAATGATTTGGCAAATAGCCGCACTTTTGTATTCGCCGGTATTTTGGCTGGCAGTATTGCTGGTTTATCTGCAGGCGCGGCAGCGGGCGCGCATGAAGCAGGATTTTTTTCAGCTGCGGCGGGAACCTGTGGGTAAAACCGTATTGTTGACCACCATCGCCGGTTTGGCCGGCGGTGCGCTGGCCAGCGGGCTATTGTTGCTGCTGGGTGTTTCTGTGGACCGAATTGGTTTAGAATATTTGTGGATGATTGCGTTGCTGTTGATGTTGTTTCGGCAGCGCTTTCTTTGTTTTGGCTATTCGGGCGGCGTTTTGGCTATGTTGCATTACATGATTGGCTGGCCCGACATGGATAGCAGTCAACTGTTGGCGATGGTAGCAGTACTGCATTTTACCGAAGCATTTTTGGTGCTGACCACCGGTCATTTAAATGCGTTGCCAATATATTTACAGAATGATAGACGGAATGTGGTGGGCGGTTTTGTGCTGCAAATGATCTGGCCGCTGCCCTTGGTCATGCTGTCTGCTTTGTATTCTGGCACCACTGTACCGCAGGCGGGATTTTTGCTATTGCCGGATTGGTGGCCTGTGCTGCGTCATCCCCAGTCTGCTTGCGCTGCTGCCGGAGTTTTTATGCTGTTGCCTGTGTTGGCAGCTTTGGGTTATAGTGATTTGGCTGTCAGCGGCAGTATCAAACAAAAAACCAGACAATCTGCTGTGCTGTTGTTGTTGTACAGTACAGTTTTGTTGCTGTTGGTATTATGGACCCAATCTGTACCTGCGTTGCAGATTATTCCTGCTGTCTTTGCGCCTCTTGGCCATGAAGCGGTAATTTGGTACGGCAAACGGCAGGAACTGCAGCGCCAATGCCATTTTGCAGGGCCGGACAGGGGGCTTCTGGTGTTGGATGTGCAGCAGGGATCGCCGGCGGCTAAGGCTGGATTGCGCAGCGAGGATTGGATTTTTTTATTGGATGGACAGCCGATTGCTAATCGGCAGGACTTTTTGCGCAAACAATATTTGTTGTCCGGCACGATTATGGTTAAATATTTGCGTAAAGGAAAATCCCGGCAATGCCGCATGTCTATGGGCAGATGGAGTCAGCCCGGCATTATTTCGGCGCCGGATAGGCAATGCAGCATTTATTGGACGTTGGGTAAAGATGAAGGAATTATGAAATTCCTATATAAAAAATTGGGAAAGAGATTGAAAAAAATATAATCTTGTGTTTTAATAAGATAGTGTTGTTTTCCTGCGGGAAGCGGCACTTAACAGAATGAAATCCTTGTCGGTTTTGCCGGCTGAGGTTTTTAGAAATAAGCTTGTGGAGGTGGAACAAAAAATGGCAGAAGCAGTAAAATTTACTGAAAAAACAATCGACTATGCAAAAAATCCACGCAATCAGGGCGATATGGCTGACCCAACAGCGATTGGTGAAGTAAGCAATCCGGATTGCGGCGATTCTACCATCATCTATTTAAAAGTGGAAGATGATATTATCAAAGATGTTACTTTTGAAACCTTTGGTTGCGCAGCAGCAGTAGCAAGCAGCAGCATCTTGACAGAGATGATCAAAGGCAAAACAGTAGAAGAAGCATATAAAATGACAGAAGAAGCCGTTGCGGAAGAATTGGGCGGCCTGCCGGAAAAGAAAATGCACTGTTCTGTAATCGGTGTAGAAGCAATGCGTAAGGCCATTGAAAATTATCGCAATGGCGTAGTCAACAGTGACGAAAACTAAACATGAGCGTTGTATTGAGATAGCAACTGGACAAGACCTGCTTGTCCGGCTGCTATTTTTTTTGTTTTTTATTTGTATTGATAAAAATAAAGTGGAAATAACGCTTGACTTTTTGTTAGACAAATGTCAAAATGTAAATAACATATGTTAGACAATTGTCGAGAATAAAAATATTGCAAGCAATAAAAGGAGTTTGATTATGATGCGCACAACAAAAAAATTACCTGAGGCAGAGTTGGAAATTATGTTGGTTATTTGGGAAGCCGATGGTTCGGTAACATCGGATTATATTATGGAACGATTGGATAAGGATTGGACAAAACCTACATTGCTCAATTTGTTAACCCGTTTGTGCAGTCGTGGATTTTTGCAGTGTACCAAGGATGGACGGCATAATCTTTATACGGTGTTGATTCCAAGAGAGGCGTATGTGCAGGAGGCCAGCGGCACATTGCTGCAAAAGCTGCATCATAATTCGCTGACCAGTCTGGTGGCTTCTTTGTATGATGGCCAGAAGGTGTCTAAGGCGGATTTGGAGGAGTTAAAGCGATTTATTGAGGATGCGGAAGAAGATACGATAAAATAAGGCGGCTATCATCTGCCACGATGGGGGCAAGCGCCAAGCAGCCCGTCCCAAGTGGGAATGTTAGACCAATAATAACCGTTGATGCAGTGAGGGGGTATCGATTTATGGAAAAGTTGTTGGAAATAGTCTTACAAATCAGTTTGAGTACGGCGGCTGTGATAGGTGTTTTGCTGTTGTTGGTGCCATTGTGGCAGAAACGATACAGCGCCAGATGGCGTAAGGCGATCTGGCTATTGCTTGCAGTACGGTTGTTGATTCCTTTTTCACCGGAGTTGTCTGTTACGCCGGTGCAGATGGATATGAACTGGCAGGCTGTGCCTGTGTGGCAATCTGCTGCAATGGACAATGCGATGCCGGATGCAGCAGATGTGGCAGTAACCGGTGATGCAGTGCAAACGGTGAGTAATGCTGCGCAGAACAATGTGGCAGTAGTAACGGATACGGAAGAGGCAACGGGAATGCAGGTATCCCGTGGAGAAGTATGGGCGCTGATATGGCTGATTGGCATTTCACTATTCTTACTGATTCATGGAATACAGTATGTTATCTTTTATCGCAAGGTATTGAAGAATGCGTTATCTTTACCAGAGCAGCATGATTTACTGCGGCAGGCGGGAGCGGGATTAAAACTGCGCAGTTATCCTGATGTGCTGGTCAGTGGTGAAGCGCAGGGGCCAATGCTGATCGGTTTTATGAAACCGATGATTATTTTGCCGGAGCGGATTTACAGCCAGCAGGAATTATTGCTGATACTGCGTCATGAGTTGGTGCATCATCAGCAGCATGATTTGTGGTATAAGCTGGTATTGCTGGTTGCCAATGCGGTTCACTGGTTTAATCCGTTGGTGTATTTGTTAATTGGTCAGGCCAACCGTGATGTGGAGCAGGTATGCGATGAAAAGGTGGTGGCCAATCAGGATATGGCGTATCGTAAGGCGTACAGTATGACTATCCTGCAGGCTATGAGTAATAACAGAGGGATTGCGTTGTCCACCTATTTGAGCAAAGAAGCGCAGAACGGTAAAAAGAGGTTTACAGCTATTTTATATCCGCAGCAGTATAAAAAGGGATTGTTGCTGCTGTGTGTGGTCATTACAGCTGCAGTAGGTATCAGTGGTTGCTTGCAGGTAGGTACAGATGCCGCTGTGGAAATTGATGAGGAAGCTTTGAAAGGTATGGGCGCGGAGTTGTATAAGCAGGTAGCACCGTGGCTGCCGGAACATGCAATACAGAATACAGAAGCATATACGTTTCAAACTGGTAATAATGATTCACAGCGATATTATACTTGGAAGGAACTTCCGGTGGAAGTTTCGGAAATAGAAGGTGGTACTTGGCCAGCTGCCTATGTTCAGATAGATGACAAACTGTATCGTTATCAGCATATGTTAGAAGTATGGATTGATGCTGACACACAAGAGATTACAGCTTTTACGTATTATAAGGATGGTTGGGGATATTATGATGAAGAGCTGCTGGCGGCATCGTCGTTTTTCCAGACGGAAGAGAGTAAGCAGCATTATGTAGAGCAGTTTGCGGAAGACTTTATTCCTGATGGCAGTCGGTTGGTATTTCAAAAGGATTCAAATGTTTCTGGTGATTATACTGCTATGGATGAAAAAAATCATATGGAGTATCTTATAGATTTGGATCCTGTAACAGGAAGTATACATTCTTATCAGAAGCGGTTCTTTCATCTGGCATGGCAAAATGAGTTGGAAAATTGGGCGGTAGATCAATATCGGAAAAATATGGGCGATGTAATAGAGTTTCCGCTGGATATAGAAGCGAAAGAGTATAATTTTCAATGGAAGAAGGACGGACAGTATATTCTTGCGTATCCGTCAGACAGATTTTACTGGCGGCCGAAGCTGACAACGCAGATGGAACAGAAGCTGGAACGATTGCGCCAGATCGATGAGCAGCAGTATGAAGTGGTGTATCGCAGTTATCAAGGCACATTTTTAAAAAGGTTTAGTAGTTATATTGTGGCAGATATAGCGGGAAAAAATAAATTGGATCTATCAACGGCACAGCTTTATTACTATGATGAAACAAACAGCGCTTGGAAGCCTTGGGATGGGGAGCGTTGGCAGTGGGAAAAAAATCGGATGCAAATCGAATGGACTGCTGCCAGCTATGCCAGAGCTTATTGTGAAAAACAGCGGGAAGCGATGTCGTTGTTTGGAGTCGTGGACGGCATTGTGTTTTCTGAACGAACCTATCGGTATGTATACAACTCAGTATTGATGGATCACTGCAAAATTGCAACAACCAATCTTGATGGCAGTGAATTGGTTGCATTACAAGTGGAGTTAACGACAGAAGATGATTCTGTAGATTATCTGACCATGCAGCTGGAAAAAGTAAATGGTGAATGGCAGGTAACAGGTGCCTGGTTGGAAAAATAAGCATCCATCATATTGTGGCGTAATGTAAATATGGCGGTTGATATAGAGTGGGGAACTAGCGTAACAATCAGCACCAATAAAAACCCAGTAGCTGCGATCTACTGGGTTTTTGTGTTGCCATTAAATAACCGTTTCCTTAATTAATAATAGCTTTTATTGGTGACTTGCTAAGTGCAGGTGTTAAGGTATTCATCGTTTCGCATCATGATTGCACTACACGTTAATCTGTCCCAGCACTTCTCCGATTTTGCCGTTGATGGTCAGTGATGCTTTGCTGTCATAGCTGGTGACATTGAGATTGATAAGTGCCAGTCGATCGCCCTGATAAAAATCAAGAAAGCTGGCTGCCGGATAGACAGTCAGTGATGTGCCGCCCACAATCAACAAATCGGCCTGACTGATGGCCTGGATGGTTTTGCTGATGATGACATCGTCTAGTGGTTCTTCGTACAGTACCACATCAGGCCGAATAATGCCGCCGCACTGACAGCGGGGAATGCCCTGTGCCTGGCTGACTGTTTCCAGCGGATATTTTTTGCCGCAGCTGGCGCAGTAGTTGCGGTGAATGCTGCCGTGCAGTTCCAGCACGTTTTTACTGCCTGCCATTTGGTGCAGACCGTCGATGTTTTGTGTAACGACAGCGGTTAGTTTACCGATCTGCTCCAACCGGGCTAATTTGTGATGGGCAGTATTGGGCTGCGCCTGTAAGGTAGGCTGTACAATTTTGTCCTGATAAAATTCAAAAAATTCATCCGGATGCTGTTGAAAAAAGCTGCGGCTCAGAATGGTTTCCGGATTATATTTATATTTGAGATGGTACAGGCCGTCCACGCCGCGAAAATCTTTAATACCGCTTTCGGTAGATACGCCGGCGCCGCCAAAAAATACAATGCGGCTGGTCCTTTCCTTGCT
>USPE01000095.1 GCA_900556545.1 uncultured Peptococcaceae bacterium
GCTAAAAAGACAATGAACTGTTCAATAAAGCTGTTGTTTTGTGCATGCAGCAATTCCAAGAACATAAGCAGAGCGGATGGTATGATAAGTTCGATGAAAAAATAAAATGTAGATAAGCACCGGACAGGCAGCATATGCATATTTAGAAAGAAAACGGTATCTATGGGAAGAGAAAGGTTGTATTGGCAGCAATCCCAAAGCATATCTTTTATAAAAAACCGTAGAATAGTTGCGAGGAGCTGGTGTAAATGCAAAGAATATTTTTGGATATTCCGGCTGGTGTTTTACAAAGAACGCCAGAATTACAAAGCTGGTTAGAGCAGGGAATGGCGCAGAGTGAGCAGCCAAGGCAGCATGGTTATGACCGCATATTACTGCAGGCAGATGAATGGAACGATATTTTGGATTTGCTGGAGAATGTTACATTTCAGGAGAGTATGCGCTGGATTTGGTCGGAGCAAAAAAAAGACTACCAATATTTATTAGGCGCTGACCGATGTGAACAATTCCAAGCACAGACAAAAGGGCGGATAAAAAAAATGGAGCCGCAGCTTCGTGCAACCATTCGTCAGGATTTAGAACAATTGCTGGCAGGGCACAACTGCTTTAATATAGATGGCTATCTGAAATTTACCGCAAACAAATTAAAGCTATTATTGCAGCGTTTACTGCAGGATGAATATCATCGAGCAGAGCAAGAATTAGAGCAGGAAGAGTTTATAGAATTGCTGCGTTTTTTTATTTCCATTCAGCCGTCTGTATTGGATTATGCCTATTTAACCATTTATCATGACCGTTTTACATTAACTGATGCTTGGGGCAATGATTTGCGTCAAATTTATTTGGATTCTCTGCTAGAAGAAGAAATTGACGATGTAAGCGACAATGATTTGATTATGAGCATTTTGATTACCCTGCTACCCCGGGAAATTTATCTGGATGTGCAGGGAAAGCCGCCATCAGCTGAATTTTTGCTGTTATTGCAGCGTGTTTTTGGTGAGCAGATCGTTTGGAAACAAGCAGAAAATAAATGATTTGAGCATACTGCTGTATGGTTGCGCATGATGGGCGCGATGCTGTACAGCAGTTTTTGTATTTGTATAAGAGAAAAAGGTTTTTTGAGCACAATTCCCATTGTTTTATCCTGCATAGTTGATTTCTCAGATGGCAATGCGTATAATAAAATCAATTTTAATTTTGAAAGAAAAGAGGGAAAGTGGTTTGGAATGGCTGGGGGATTTGATTTATGTTTGTCCATTATTGTTTATTGCCGGTGTGATTGACGCCATTGCCGGTGGCGGAGGTTTAATTGCGCTGCCCACTTATTTGATGACGGGGATGCCTGTGCATATGGCATATGGTTGCGGCAAACTGCAATGCAGTATGGGCAGCACGATGGCTGCGCTGCGTTTTTGGAAGAATGGCGTATTAGATGGCCGATTTGCAGCGTTAACGGCAGCGGCAGCTATGGCGGCTTCTGCGGTGGCAACCCAACTGATACTGTATTTGGATAGCGAGATTGTACGCAAAATTGTGCTGGTCATGTTGCCGGCTGCTGCCATTATGATTTTAATTCCTAAGAAAAAGGGACAAGGCAATATGATCAAACAGGTGGTAAATCGTAAGAATATTCTGTTGGTGCTTGCCTCCGGGTTGCTGCTGGGTACTTACGATGGCATGTTTGGTCCTGGCGGCGGCACGGTTGCCATTATGATATTTTCCTTGTTATTGCACTATGACTTGCGAGTGGCGTCGGCCAATAGTAAGGTTGTTATTATGGCATCTAATTACGTAGCACTGATGGGCTATATGATGACAGGCAATATCATTTATCAAATTGCCATACCGGCTACCATTTGCAATATGCTGGGAAACTATGTAGGCGCGGGTTTGGCTATTAAAAATGGTGAAAAATTGATTCGTCCTTTGATGATTGGCATTGTGATATTTTTGATTATAAAGATTATATTGGGCAGTTAATATGTGTGTAAAAGCAGAGACAGGCAGATTCAAAAGATAGTTTGAATTTGTTTATCTCTGCTTTTTTATTGTAGGAATGGCAGTTAAAAAAATGGAAAATATTTCGTTGCATGTTTTGTATTGCAATGGGTCACAATAGTTTTCGAGGAGGTGAGTTGAACATGAAAACTCGCAACGAACAGCCATCTTTTAAACAAAAAGCAGAGAATAAAACAGACAGCCGTCTGGATAATTGCAGTTTGGATAACTGCAGCAAGGACAGCCGAAGTGCAAAAGGGGATATGAAATCCAATCTTCGCCTGGACAATTGTACCAAAAAAAATTAAGCTCCACGATGAATAAAAGAAATAAAAAAGAACATAATAAAGTTACAACCTTGAAAGGGGGTGAACAGAAATGTCCAGAACTTCTAACGAACCAGCTGCACCAAACGCAACTAGTTTTCTGAACAACTTCAAATATGAAGTTGCTAACGAATTAGGTATCAATAACTACCAGACAGTTGATAAAGGTCAGTTAACTTCCCGTGAAAATGGTTATGTAGGTGGCTACATGGTGAAAAAAATGATTCAGTACGCTGAACAGAATATGCCATCCGGCTCTTCCATGACAATGGGTATGAGCAAATAACCTGCGGTTATTGCACTGATTGAACTGAATAGAGTTATGCAGGGAGTTGCTATCATAGTTAAAAGATAGCAGCTCCTTTTGCTGTGCCGGTGTTTAGAATATAGGCAAACAATAAAAGTCTCAGCCGGTATGGCGAGACTTTTATAAAATGTGTATTTATATAGGAAAAATTTTTTAGCAACAATATATCGTTGGTATTCAGACAACCTGTTATTGTACAGAAGTGACTACAAACTGGGCATATGCTTTCTGTCCATCGCTGTTGAGATGAATACCGTCGTGATAGAACCATTCTGGATGATGGGGTGCGATGCTTGCCCAGTCAATAACATGCAAATTGCTGTACTGGCCGGCCAGATTCTGAATTTCGGTGTTGACCTGCTGTTGCCAGGATAAATGTTTCCCATAAGTATTTACCCAGTAAATGGTGCGGTTAGGTCCCAGATAATCTAACAGTTTTTGCCCGTCCGCCGTTTTGAAAGGACCATTGGTACCGGCTTCCAAAATTACAATATCGCCCAACTGCCCATGAGAATTTAATTGCTGAACAATGGGAATGCAGTCGGTAAGCTGACGGGATTCTTTGGCATCAATGATGCTGTCAGGAAGCAGTTCCTGCAGCGCAGGAGAAGCACCCAGCATAACTGAGTCGCCGACAACGGTGATGGTTCCTTCCGGCGCTTGCGGAAAATTCCTTTTAAAAACCTCCTGAGATAACAGCATGGGTGTTTTTTGCCAGGGCATTTTAGATACAGGCTGTTCATTGGCATGAAACATGTCTGACAGTCGGTTTTCCAGTTGCTGGCGATTTTGATCCAGTTCTTGCTGCAATTGTTTTTCATCGCCGGACATGGAGCTGAACGGAATGGATGTCAGGGTACAGCCGCTGAGTGCTAATAACAGAATCACAGCGGTTACACGCAGCCAACGGGCAATCGGTCCATTGAGCTGCCGCAGCAGAGATGTGCTTTTGGTTGTAATGGTGTGCAGCAGCACAGCTAACAACAGCGTTAAAACGGTTTGGAGCAAGGCCCAATACCAGACAGTCTGCGGATAGCCTAAAAAATTGAAATAAAATAAAATAGGATATTGGCAGAGATAAATTTCGTAGCTGTAACGACCAAGCCATGATAGTGCCGGATGTTCCAATAATCGGCCGATAGCAAGTCTGTTGTCGGAAACCAGAGCTAACAGTAAAATGAACAACAGGTTCACCAAAAACATGCCGCCCTGATAGGTAACAGGATGCTGGCCGTCCAGACAAAAGAAAAGAACAAGTGTAGCCAGCAGGCACAAGAAGGCCAGTCCGGTTCTCATTTTTTTACCGGAAAGAGAAAGATCCTGCTGCGACGGGCGGTTTTGCTGCCACATCCCCAGACAAACCCCCAGCAATAAAGAAAAAATGCGGGTATCAGTACCATAATAGACACGGGACGGATCTTGGCCGGGTTCATAAAGGAACGCCATTAAAATGCCTGAAATGATGGATAAGAATAATAAGATGAGAAAAATCCATTCTTTTCCTGATTTGCCCTTGGCTTTTTGATATAATAAGAAAAACAATGGCCAGATTAGATAGAATTGCAGCTCAATTGAAAGAAACCACAAGTGGGTAAAGGGCGATGCGTTTGTAATTTTAGTAAAATAGGAAGCATCCTGCGCAATTTGCCACCAGTTGTTATAGCCCAGCAAAATGCTGCTTAATTCCTGCCAGCTGCTGCGTGCAGCATCGGGCAACAGGTACACAGCAGTAAAAAGTGTTAAGAGTAAGGTCAGCAGCAAGGCCGGATAAATGCGGCGCAGACGTTTTTGATAAAATGATAAAATATGAAATTGATTTTTTTGCCAGGCCTTATGGCAGGATATAAACATGAGATATCCGGTTAATGTGAAAAAGAGGGAGACTCCTAAAAAGCCGCCGGAAGCAACAGCCGGAAACATATGATATAGAAATACGCCCAGAATGGCCAATGTACGCAATCCGTCCAGTCCATAAATGTGAGAGCCGGAACGGGAGTGGTACGATTCCGTTGAAATGTATTGCATAATTTATATAAACCTCTCTTTAAAGTAGGATAGAAAATATTTAAAATGAATTTATAATACTACAAATGCAGATGAATTATACCATAAATGTGGGTAGAATTACACAGTAAATATAGATGTATTTTATGGAAATTGTATAATTTTTTGAAAATGTATGTGTTTACACAATGATTATATCAAGTATACTATATTAGAGCAGTGAATTGTCGAAAAAGTTTTGCGCGGTAAAAAAATTGTAAATTCTTTGCGGAATTTGTTGATGAAAAAACATATGTAAAAAATAGATAAGAACCATTGGGATATGCTTTGACTTCTTTTGATGATTATAGTAAACTGTTTTTCATTAGAGTATGATTTGAATGATATAATGGAGGGTGATTGTGATGTTGAATGAAAAAGTAACCGCTTTGTTAAATACGCAGGTAAATAAAGAATTTTATTCTGCGTATTTGTATTTGGATTTTTCTAATTATTATGAGTCCAAAGGATTGAGTGGCTTTGCCAACTGGTATAAGGTGCAGGCCCAGGAAGAACGTGACCATGCGATGTTGTTCTATCAGTATTTGCACAATAATGGGGCCAAGGTTGCCTTGGAAGCCATTGATAAACCGGATGTAAAACTGGAAGGCTTGATGGATGCACTGAAAGCAGGTCTGGAGCATGAAGAGTATGTGACAAGTTTGATTCATACATTATATGCAGCTGCCCATGATGTAAATGATTTTCGGACCACACAATTTTTAGATTGGTTCATCAAAGAACAGGGAGAAGAAGAAAAAAATGCGCAGGAACTGATTACCAAAATGGAGTTGTTTGGAACAGATCCTAAAAGCTTATATATGCTGGATGCAGAATTGAAGGCCAGAGTATACGCACCGCCATCCTTGGTGCTGTAAATAAGTTTGACCAAAAAAGCTATCGCCAGCCGTTTATATAACGGCACGATAGCTTTTTGTGATTTAGGCTTGAAGCCAGTTGAGCGCAGAAAGCGCGAAACAAAAAACCACCCGCTATGCGGGTGCGCATAGAAAGTTATACAAAAAAACACCTTTCCAGTATAATGGAGTTGTTCAGGCTACCACAATACAAAAAGAAAGGTGTTTTCAACATGGCTAATCAATATAACAGTTTATCACATACAAAATGGATGTGCAAATATCAGGCTGTTCGCCCGTTTCCTTTGCGTCAGGGTCATGCGGTAAGGCGTGCCGTCTGGCTTGCGCTCTAAAGGCGGTAAATTTTTATATGGGTTGCTTTTCATGTAGTCCCTCCATTTGCTTTCTGTTGCCGTTCTCCCCGAAAAGGCTTCCTGCCCCATTCCTGCGGCGTGTTCCGGCGTTGGCACGCTCCCCACAGCTTCGGGACAAGTTGTCCCGAAGTGACCTCTGGACAAAGTGTCCAGAAGTTGGCTCGTTGCGGTGCTTCCCCTGCCGGGGTATTCCTTTTCGGACGGTCATTCATTTTTTAAGGTGCAGCTCATCGATGAACTACCCTAAGTCTACACCTAAAAGACCGCCCGCCCCGTATATCCATAAGGTCGGAAATCAGCCCGGAAAACTCTCTATTTCCACGCTCTCGGAATTGTGGTAAAATAATAAATACAAGACGATAAATCGGAAGTTGTGAGGTGTTCAAAATGGATAGCATAGTGGAACTTGTCAAGAGAAATGAGCAGCTTCTCCTTGAAAATGCTGAAGCACTAAATGATGAGGAAGTAGAACAGGAAGATATTGACGAGTATCTTAAAATTCAAGGTGCTACAAAAGAAGAATTAAGCGCCTTTGAAAATCAATTTCAAATAAGATTGCCAGAGGATTTTAAAACCGTATATTCATACAAAAACGGCAGCGGCTATATGAGCTTAATTTGGCCGCAGGAGGGATTTTATCGCGGGTATCGCCTACTGTCACTAAAAGAAATAATCAAGTTAAAATCTCTTTTTCAAAATAAAAACTGTAAAATGACAGAGTTTCCAAATGTAATTGGTGAAAAACAACTGCAACAATTAGACGAACGCATAAAGCCATATCTGTTTTGTGAGCGTTGGTTTCCCTTTGCTGAGTATGCCGGTTCTCTTTATCTGATGTTGGACTATAACCCAAGCGAGAAAGGTGAAATCGGTCAAATTATTTGTTATGTGCATGACCCGGATTTTATCTATTATGTCGCTCCGAACATTACCGAAGCACTGAAAATGACGGAAACAGTTATTGAGAATTTAATATAATTTTTCTTTATATGATGTAAGCGATAGCTTCCCATTTATTGGGCAGACAAGGAGGGAGCGCATGGAATTATCCATACAAGAACGACTAAAAGACCTGCGTGTGGAGCGTGGGCTGACGCTGGAGCAGCTTGAAGAACAGGTAAATCTCTCCAAGTCTGCGTTGGGCAGTTATGAAGCAAAGGACTTCAAGGACATCAGCCACTATGCCATTATCAAGCTGGCGAAGTTTTACGGCGTGACCGCCGATTATCTGCTGGGGCTGTCCCAAACAAAAAATCACCCAAACGCCGATCTTGCAGACCTGCGTTTGAGTGATGATA
>USPE01000096.1 GCA_900556545.1 uncultured Peptococcaceae bacterium
GGCTGCGGTGCCAATGATGCAGCGCCGCAGGAAGAAACAGCAGAACCACTGTGTGTGGGAATGCTGCGCGTGGATGACAGCTTCCCCTTCTATGTAGCAGAAAAAGAGGGACTGTTTGAAAAACACAATGTCAATGTGGAATTAAAAGAATTCAGCAATGCTCGCGACCAATCCACTGCCCTGCAGGGTGGTGAGCTGGATGTACTGATGACCGATCCGGTGGTGACGGCCTTATCCATTAAAGGCGGCACCGATATCCGTATCGTAGCTATGGCGCTGGGCGCTGTGCCGGAAGAAGGCCGATTCATGATAGTGTCTGCGCCGGAAAGCGGCATCACTGCTCCTGAACAGCTGGCAGGCAAAAAAATCGCCATCTCTACCAACACCATGATGGACTATCTGGTAGAACAGTATGAAACCGTACTGGGACTGGATAAAGCGGCTATTAATACTGTAAACATGCCGGATTTGATGCTGCGCGCCACCACTTTGCTGGAAGGCAAAGATATTGATGCAGCCATTCTGCCCGATCCGCTGGCTTCTTTTGCGGTTATGAATGGTGCCAACGTGGTAATTGACGATACTCAGCTGGATGTCAATCTGTCCCAGTCTGTCATTGCCATTACCGAAGAAGCCATTACCGGCAATGAAGAACAGGTAGCTGCGCTTATGGATGCTTACAAAGAAGCAATCGAAATGATTAATCAGGATCCGGAAGCCTATCGTGATTACGCACTGGAATGCACCAACGTACCGGAAGGCGTGACCGAAAGCTACAAAACTCCAACATTCACTGCCAACAGTATTCCAAGCCAAGCTGACATTGCGCAGATTAACGACTGGATGGTAGAGCGCGGTCTGCTGGAGGAGGCGTATGGGGATGAGGAAATGGTAGATAATAGTTTTGTTGTGGACTAGCTCTTTTTCCACATAACTGCGTTGTTTATAGATGAAAAACTAGTAGTGCGCCTGTTGATTTTGCCATTCCTCAGTAATCCGGACGCCAACTGGATTGTTCCCCTCGGTTTGGACTTTGTCCACCTCGGTGGTACAATCTGTGTTGGTGTCCGTCTTAATTCGGAATTTATGCAAAACCAACAGGCTGCAAGGGTAGATACAGAAACATGTGTTATGATAATGGCAGTGCCCTTTGTAGATGAAAAACTGGTAAATGATATGAAAACATCTGCTATTTTTGTCTAAATTCTGACATCGGGATGGACCATTGCGCAGGCTGTCTAATGGAGCTGGACAGAATGTCCAAAGCGACATAGACCGGCAAGCAATGGTCCAGATGCCGCTGGCAGAAGTGACAATAGATAGCAGATGTTGTTTTGCGTAACCTTGATGATTCACATTGATTTGTACATAACAGGAAAGAGAATGGATAGGAATGGGAGAGGTGACATATGTTACAGGTAAAGGATGTGGTTTTACAGTACAGCAAGCCGGAGGGTGGTTTACAAACTGTGTTGGATCATGTGGATCTGCACATTCAGCCCGGAGAGCGCTGGGCGGTGATTGGGCCATCGGGATGCGGCAAAAGCTCGCTGCTCCATTTATTGGCGGGGTTGCAGCAGCCAAACAGCGGACAGGTGCTGTATCAAAATCAGCCGCTGCAAAAACCCCATGGAGAAATCAGCGTTATTTTGCAGGAGTACGGTTTATTTCCCTGGAAAACGGTGGAGCAGAATATAGCGTTGCCTTTGCTGCTGCAAAAGCGAAGCAAAGCAGAAAGACAGCAGCGCACCGCGCAGATGATGGAGCAGCTGCAATTGACAGAGCATTGCAAAAAATATCCGGCGCAATTGTCCGGCGGTCAGCGGCAGCGGGTTGCCATTGCCCGGGCATTGATTGCCCAGCCTAAGGTATTGCTGATGGACGAGCCTTTTTCCGCATTGGATGCGTTGACGCGGGAAGTTATGCAGAATATGGTGTTGGATTTGTGCCAACAGCAGCAGCTGACCTTGGTCATGGTGACCCATAATATTGAGGAAGCTATCTTTTTGGGGCAGAAAATTGCTGTCTTTTCCGACAACAGCGGTAAGCTGAGCCGAATTGCCGAAAATGAGCACAGCGGTCAGCCGGCCTATCGTTTTACAGAAGAATTTTATCAGTATTGTAATTTACTGCGCAGCTGGATTGGAGGTTGGTCTGATGAAAAGTAAAGTGATGAACGGGCTGTTGGGCTTTGTGCTGGTGCTGTTGTTGTGGCAGGCGGGCAGCATGGCGCTGCAGAAACCTTTTTTGCCTGCGCCGGGGGCTTCCTTTGCAGCATTCTTCCAATTTTTATTTTATGGTGAGATGGGAAAGCATTTTTTGATTAGCACCTTCCGCATTATCAGCAGTATTTTGCTGGCAGCTGTGCTTGCCATACCAATCGGCCTGGCCATGGGCCGCATCCATTGGGTGGGACGTTTGCTCAATCCGGTTGTGTATTTGCTGTATCCGTTGCCTAAGGTGGTGTTTCTGCCCATTATTGTGGTGTTGATGGGACTGGGAAACGGCCCTAAGATTTTTTTGATCACGCTGGTTATCTTTTTTCAAATTGTGGTGGTGACCAGGGATGCTGCCGGCAATATTCCGCAGGCCAGCATACAATCCATGCGCTCACTCAATGCAACATCCTGGCAGATGCTGCGGCATTTAATTTTACCCAGTTGTTTGCCGCAGATTTTAACTTCGCTGCGCATTACGTTGGGAACTGCCATTGCTATTTTATTTTTTGCAGAAACCTTTGCGTCCTTTGACGGATTGGGCTACTTCATTTTAGATGGCATGGAAACCAGAGAGTACACAGCCATGTATGCAGGCATCATCGGTTTGGCCTTGCTGGGCTTGTGTCTGTACTGGCTGGTAGATGTGCTGGAAAGCCGTTGGTGCCGCTGGCAGAAGAAGTAGAGTTATTAAAAAGAAGTGCCGGTGGATTCTGATTTATTTGAATAGAATTGATGTGGTTTGTTTTACGTTTCTAACAGAATAGATGAAAACATAATAAATAAACACCAGCAGCATATAACAAAAGGGCCAAAGTCAAATTCGACTTTGGCCCTTTTGTTATATGCTTGTATGCAGCCAATTTTTCAGCGTTCGTTCAGGATGATGCTAAAAATAGTATTACAAAGCGGATTGGTTGCTGCGGAATTGCTCTATGGTATTCACTAAAGTTTGATGGTCTTCTAAATGGGGAAGTCCGGATACGATGGCCGCCCCTCGACCGGATCCCTCCCAATCATTTCATTATACAGCAGAGTATAGACAGAATCTATAATTTTATCAAAAATATTCATTTGCTAATAGCCGGACTTATAACTAAACTTGAATCGTGAATGAATCACATGACTGGGGAAATTGGGAGGAATGATTTTATGGAAGCAAATTCTGACGAAGGGGAAAAATGTATCTTAAGGGGAGAAGCAGCATTGATTGTTGCGGTTTTGATCAACAGTTTTGGTGTTGTGCTAATGCTGTATTCTGGTTCTGGAATATCTGCCATTTCCAGCGTTCCTTTTGCTTTTTCCGAGGTATTTCCCCAGTTCTCACTTGGTACTTGGACCTATATTTTTCAGGGATTGTTGGTTTTAACGCTGATGATTTTGCAAAAGCGATTTGTTCCGCAATACCTGATTAGTTTCGTGGTGGGATTTGTATTTGCTGAACTGCTGGATGTAAATGATTTCTGGATTCACATTTTGCCAAACGAAGTATGGATGCGTGTTATCTATTTTGTGATCAGTTATTTGCTGATTAGTTTTGGCATTGCCTTATCGAATCGCTGCTGTTTGCCCATCATTCCGACGGATCTTTTCCCTCGTGAGCTGTCAAAAATTATCCGTGTGGCTTATTCCAGAATAAAAATATCCTTTGACGTGATTTGTCTGGCTGTGACTGCCGTACTGACCGGTATTTTTCTTGGACACTTAGATGGTCTTGGAATTGGCACTGTTCTGGCAGCCTGTACCATGGGTAAAGCTGTGGGAATGATTGGAGATGGCTTGGATCGGCACGTTCAGTTTGTTTCATTTCTAACCAAAAGGTAATTAACTAAAAGATAATTGAGAAAAATGGAACAAGAAAAAAACGCAATGTTACAAAAAATTTTAATGATAATTAGTTCTTAAGTTCTTACTTAGATGTTGGGAAGAACAATGTTCCTTTACAATGCTGCTGTAATCAGCGGCCATTCACAATTAGGAGGAAGTATCATGGAAAATAAAATCACAGGACACACACAGCTCTATTGTTTGCTGGGAACGCCCGTTGAACATTCCGGCTCTCCGGCAATGTATAATTACAGCTTTGCCCGTACTGGCGTGGATGCAGTGTATCTGGCATTTGACGTTCCTTTGGAACACCTGGCCGAAGGGATTGCGGCTGTGAAGGCGCTCCATGTCAGAGGATTCAATGTCACCATGCCGGATAAGACTGCTGTGATGGAGTACTTGGATGAAATTACTCCCGCTGCAAAGCTGATTGGCGCTTGTAATACAGTAACCGTAGCAGATGATGAAAAATTGATTGGCTACAATACGGACTGCGTTGGTTTTACCAACAATCTTCAGGCAAATGGTGTTGAAATGAATGGTAAAAAGATTGTACTGCTGGGAGCGGGCGGTGCTGCTACTGCAATCTGCGTCCAGGCGGCTTTAGATGGTGCGGCAGAAGTTGCCATTTTCAACCGGAGAGATGAATTTTATGACAATGGGCTGCAAACTGTGCAGAAACTTGCAGCTGCCGTTCCTACTTGCCGGGTTTCTATGAATGATGTGAATGACCGTACCGTGCTTCAGCAAGCAATAAAAGAGTGCGATATCCTTGTTAATGCCACCAAAGTGGGTATGAAACCGCTGGATGGAATTTCATTGATTGAGCCTTGCTGGCTGCGTCCGGAGCTTGTGGTTGCAGATACCGTTTATAGTCCGTTGGAAACTCGTCTGATTCAGGATGCAAAAACAGCAGGATGTAAAGCGATCGGCGGAATCGGGAT
The DNA here is from genome assembly GCA_900556545.1 of uncultured Peptococcaceae bacterium. Lineage (GTDB taxonomy): Bacteria > Bacillota > Peptococcia > Peptococcales > Peptococcaceae > UBA7185. Next base: position 4,988 of record USPE01000096.1, read on the forward strand.
GCTGCTCTGGCAGGGTGTGGCCGCTTTCAAGCTGTTCACCGGCAAAGAAATGCCCCGTGAGGAAGTACAGGAAAGTTTTTTTTCCTGATAAAATGCCATAGTAAAAACCAGCCTTTTGTAAACTGCAGCAGGATTGCAGTTCGACAGAAGGCTGGTTTTATGATGCTGAAAATTATTTGGTATAATTTTATAGGCTAAATGTTTTTTATTCGTCCCCATAAATAGCTATGGTGCCACATTCAGAATTATTTGTTCATTGCTTTCAAAAAAATCAATAATTCTTTTTCGTGAAAAGGGCCAGTTTTCTTCTTTTTTGAAATCTTCTTCGAAAAAAGAAATAATTTCATTGCAAGTCATTGGCAAAAGATTTGTTTTGTATTTCTCATAGTACTCATTTTGAATCTCTTGCCAATTAGAATATCCTTTTTTGCTTATTATCATACAATCCTCTAAATATATAATAACAGCCTTGTTTTCATCGTTCATAATAATCCCCACAAATGCAAATTTGTTAATTTGTTTGCTTAGAGTATAGCACGCAGTTATGAATTTTTCTATCCTTAATTATCATTATCAGCTTTATATAAAAAATCCACCTCTTTCCTTTCATAGAAATGGCATGCACGCAGCATACTAGCAATAGAAGAAGTTGTTTCTATTATTTACAGATGCAAGGGGAGGATAAAAACATGAGTAACCAAATTTGGAGTTTGTTTGGCGTGGTGCAGATTTTTTTTGCCGTTGTCATTGGGCTTTATTTTTTGAATTTGCTGCGGGGACAGCGCAGCAGCAAGCAAACAGTGCATGTTCATTCAGAGCAGGAACAGAAAAAGCTGGAGGATTTGCGCCGCATTCATCTGACAGAGCCGCTGACAGCTAAAACCAGGCCGGACTCTTTTACCGATGTGATTGGGCAGGAGGAAGGCATCAAAGCGCTGCGGGCTGCGATGTGCGGCCCCAATCCGCAGCATGTTATTATTTATGGGCCGCCCGGCGTGGGAAAAACAACTGTGGCGCGATTGATTTTGGAGGAAGCTAAGCGTATGCCGGACAGTCCTTTTGCCGACGATGCCAAATTCATTGAGGTGGACGGCGCAACGTCCCGCTTTGATGAGCGGGGGATTGCCGATCCTTTGATTGGCTCGGTGCATGATCCCATTTATCAGGGCGCCGGTGCTATGGGAACGGCGGGGATTCCGCAGCCCAAGCCGGGCGCAGTAACCAAGGCCCATGGCGGTGTGCTGTATATTGATGAGATTGGCGAGCTGCATCCCATGCAGATGAACAAGCTGCTGAAGGTGCTGGAGGATAGAAAGGTTTTGCTGGAGAGCGCCTATTACAGCGCAGATAATGAAAAAATTCCCAGCCACATTCACGATATTTTTACCAATGGCTTGCCGGCTGACTTTCGCCTGATTGCAGCCACAACCCGACAGCCCAATGAGATACCGGCTGCCATTCGCTCCCGTTGTCTGGAAATCTATTTCCGCAATTTATTGCCGGAAGAAATTATTTCGGTGGCCGGCAGAGCGGCGCAGCGATTGGAAATGCCCATTGACCAGCGCGCTTTGGAGCTAATCAGTGATTATGCCGCCAATGGTCGGGAAGCGGTGAATATGGTGCAGATTGCAGCGGGGATGGCGGTGACAGAAAAACGGCAGGAAATCAGCCGCGAAGATATTGAATGGGTGATCAACAGCTGTCATTATACCCCCAGACCGCACAGCACCATTGCTGCACAGCCCAATATTGGACTGGTCAACGGATTGGCTGTATGCGGCCCCAATATGGGCATTGTCAGTGGGGTAGAGGTGGCGGTCAGTCCTGCGGAAGCGGAAAAAGGAATATTGAATGTGACCGGCATTGTGGAAGAAGAGGAGTTGCCCGGCGGCAATGGACAAAAAGTGCGGCGCAAAAGTATGGCGCGCTGCTCGGTGGAAAATGTGCGCACTGCCTTAAAAACCGTATTGCATGTGGATGTAGATCGGTATGATATTCATGTCAACTTTCCCGGCGGAACGCCCATTGACGGACCATCGGCGGGAATTACCATCGCTACTGCGGTGTATTCGGCAATTTGTAAAAAACCGGTGGATCATCAGCTGGCCATGACCGGAGAAATCTCTATTCGCGGCAAGGTGCTGCCGGTGGGCGGTACACCGGCTAAGGTAGAGGCTGCGCGGCAGGCCGGTTTGCGGCGGGTTTTGA
>USPE01000097.1 GCA_900556545.1 uncultured Peptococcaceae bacterium
AGATTTGCATTATCATAAAACGCAAACAGTACAGATTGTAAACGAAAACCTGATTGATACACCGGGCGAATATCTGGAATCTGATAATTTTCGCGGCGCTTTGACGGTCACCGCTGCTGATGCAGATGTGATTGTTCTGGTGCAGGATGCTACAGAGAATGGCACCATGTTTTGGCCGGCATATTCTACCATGTTTGCCAAACCGGCTGTCGGTGTTGTGACAAAAAGCGATATTGCAACAGAAAAGCAGATTGAAATTGCGAAAAAATATTTAACAATGGCTGGAGCAAGACAATTATTTGTTACCAGCAGTGTAGCGGGAACGGGCTTTGAAGATTTTTTAGAATATTTAGGGTATCCAAAAAGAACAGAACAGGCAGAATAAGAGCAGTATTTGAAATGTGTGTTAAGGAAACAATTTTTTGATATAAACTTAACGGCAATGCGGCAATGATTCTGTCTGTTTGCTGCAAAGCGATTTGTCCACTCTCACGCTATTTAATAATCTAATAGAAATATCTGATTGTTAAACAGCATGAGGGTGGACATAAAATGAATATGGGCATGTGGGAGGTGGTAGCCAGATAAAGAATGGATTATGTGGTGGAATTGGACATGAATATCCTTGATTTATACTCAAAATGTCCGATGGAGGTGACATATGAAAGCGTTAGGTTTAATTGAACTCTTAGGATATGTTCCTGCAGTAGTGGCGTTGGATACCGCATTAAAAACAGCTGAAGTATCATTCCAACAAATCAGTAAAATCGACAAGGGAATTGTTTCCTTGACTGTAACTGGGGATGTTTCTGCGGTACAGGCTGCTATGGATGCGGCCGCAGCTGCGGCAGAACAGGTTGGACAGGTTCTTTATGTACATGTCATTCCTCGTCCCCATGATGAAGTGGATGAAATGCTGAACCCGCCTCCGGCTGCCCCGCAGGCTCCGCAGCCGCCTTCTGCTTCGGATGATTCCGGCGATGAACCGAATCCTGAAACAGCGGCAGAATTGCCGCAGGCAGAGACTACACAGGAAGTATCTGCAGAGGAATCGGCAGAATTAACTGCTGATTTGAAAGCGCAGATGGAAAATCTTACTCTGGAAGTATTGGAAGGGATGACAGTGAAAGAGCTGAGAACCATTGCTCGGGAGCTGAACATCACAAATATGAGCCGGAAAGAAATCAGATTTGGCAAAAAAGAAGACTTGGTAGCTTCTATTTGTAAATATTTGGAACAGGAGTGTTGATTTATGCAACTTTTTGACAAAGACCTTTTGTCTGTACAGGAAGTACGTGGTTTAGTAAGTGCAGCAAAAGAAGCACAGGCAGAACTGGCAGGCAAAACGCAGGAAGAAGTAGACCGCATTGTAAAATCCATTGCTGATGCTGGTGTGCGCAATGCAGCTAGACTGGCTGTAATGGCTAATGAAGATACCGGTTTTGGTATCGTAGCCGACAAAGTGGTAAAAAACGTATTTGGTAGCTACAATGTTTATCAGGCTATCAAAGATATGAAAACAATTGGTGTAATCGACAGAGACGCTGAAAAAGGTCTGGTTACAATTGCAGTACCTCTGGGCGTAGTTGCTGGTATCGTTCCATCTACCAACCCAACATCTACCGTTTTCTTTAAAGCAGAAATCGCTATTAAATCCGGTAATGCGATTGTATTCTCTCCACATCCATCTGCTCTGCGCTGCATCCAGGAAGCTGTAAAAGTTATCCGTCAGGCAATTGCTGAAGTTGGCGGTAACGAAAATCTGGTTTCCGTGATCAGCATTCCAACCAGACAGGCTACTGAAACATTGATGACACATCCAGACACCGCTATGATTTTGGCTACTGGTGGTTCTGCAATGGTTCATGCTGCTTATTCTTCTGGTAACCCGGCAATTGGTGTAGGCCCTGGTAATGGTCCTGCATTCATTGATAAGAGTGCTGACCTGGCTTTGGCTGTAAAACGTATCATGGATTCCAAAACATTTGATAATGGTACCATCTGCGCTTCTGAACAGTCTATTATTTGCGAAGAAGATTATAAACCGGCTGTACAGGCTGAAATGGAAAAACAGGGCGCTTATTTCCTGAGCGATGAAGAAAGCGCAAAACTGGGCAAATTCATTCTGCGTGCAAACGGCACAATGAATCCTGCTATCGTTGGTAAAAGCGTACAGACCATTGCTGGCTTAGCTGGTTTGGAAGTTCCAGCCGGTGCTCGTGTACTGGTATGTAAAGAAGATGGTGTTGGCCGCGGTCATCCATATTCCAACGAAAAACTGGCTCCAATCCTGGGCTTCTATACTGGTAAAGACTATCAGGATGTTTGCGAAAAAGTTTGCATGATCCTGAGCTATGAAGGGAAAGGTCATACCTTCTCCATGCACACCAACAATCAGGAAATGGTTGAATACTTTGCAAAACGTGTTCCGGTTTCCCGTATCTGCGTAAATACCCCAAGTACAATGGGCGGTATCGGCGCAAGCACTGCTCTGCTGCCATCTCTGACACTGGGCTGCGGTGCAATCGGTGGTTCTGCTACATCTGAAAACGTTGGTCCAATGCAGTTATTGAACCTGCGTTATGTTGCAATGGGTATGCTGGAAATGGAAGATATTCGTGCAAGTCTGCCAGATTGCTCCAGCGGCGTATGTGTAATGAAAAATGCTGCTGATGCTCCGGCTGCTGCCGCTCCAACAATGGCTGCTCCAGCTGCAAGTGCTGCAAGTACAAATCTGAATGATACTCAGATGGATGAACTGGTTCGTAAAATTATTGAACGATTACAGAATGCTTAATTAAAAAAGCATAATTGATTATTTTTAAATTTATAGATAAACATCAAAATATTGAAAAATATTTGAGGAGGAAATTTTATTATGGCTACAATGCAAGCATTAGGCATGATTGAAACAAAAGGTGTAGTAGCTGCTATCGAAGCTGCTGACGCAATGGTAAAAGCTGCGAATGTTACTCTGATTGGGAAAGAACACATTGGCGCTGGTTTGGTAGATGTAATGGTACGTGGTGATGTAGGGGCTGTAAAAGCTGCTGTAGACGCTGGTGCTGCTGCTGCTGAACGTGTTGGTGAACTGGTATTTGTTCACGTAATCCCAAGACCACATGATGAAGTAGAAGAAATTCTGCCAACTCTGGGCTAATTACCCCCAATATTATCGAATATAAAAGGAGTGTATATAGATGGCTACAATGCAAGCATTAGGCATGGTTGAAACAAAAGGTCTGGTACCTTCTATTGAAGCTGCAGATGCTATGGTAAAAGCTGCAAACGTAACTTTGATTGGCAAAGTGCAGGTAGGCGGCGGTTTAATCTGTGTAATGGTGCGCGGTGATGTAGGAGCTGTAAAAGCATCTGTAGATGCAGGCGCAGCGGCAGCAGAACGCATTGGCGGACTGTTGGCAGTGCATGTAATCCCAAGACCGCATGAAGAAGTAGAATCCATTCTGCCTAAATTAAAATAATTGTGCAGTTTAATTTTTTAACCCAATAAGGGGGTGGAGCGTTTGAAGGTAATTACGGAAGCAAAGGTGAGAGCAGAAGTACCGCGCAGCGAACACCCGGAGGCTTATTATATTGAGCCGGGTTATATTCTGTCTCCCGCAGCACGTGAATATCTCATGGGACGCCAAATTAAAATTGTAAACGGACCAAAAGCCGGTCAAGAGCCAGAGCCTGAATCCGTCGTCATTGCAGCTGAGGTACCCCCTATGCCTTCTGCAAATCCTCAGTCAAAGGTTGAAAGCGCCAAATATGTGGATTATGCCACAGGTGCCTGTTATTTTGAAAAGCCAGTTCATATGACCATTTTATGCGGCAATGTGCTGGTGCCGAAAGATCATCCGCAGATTGCATTCCGGGGTAAACTGGAAAGCCTGCAGGCGCAGATTATTTTGAGTCAGGCAATGATCGCAGGCCATAACGGAAACCAGAAACTGATAGATGATTTAAACGATATTCTGATTTATTTACGGAATATATTGCGAAAACATATTCTGACAGAACCTTTGGAGCCGGCTAAAATGTTGGGCTTGACCGCCAGTGAGCTGCGGGAACGGGCCAAAAATCCAATGCAATACTTTAATGTAGAGCAGGTTGGTATACCGGATTACACCAGAGGACTGGAATATGCGCAGCTGAATCAGCTGTATACACAGACGCGGGAAGCAGAAGTGGCAGCGGTAGCAGCGTTCCGTGAAGGAAATCGTTATACCAGAAATGACATCCTGGAAACATTGAATGATATGTCCAGTGCTTTTCGGGTAATGATGTTTATGCATTTGGCAGGTGAATATAAATGAGCGAAGCAAGCATGATTGATCAGGTAGTCAATGCTGTTGTTGATACAATTTCCAAAGAATATGTACAGGTTGAAGTTTCTGCACGTCATGTGCATTTGAGTCAGGCGGATCTGGAAAAATTGTTTGGACCTGGTGCAACACTGACTCCAAAACGTGAACTGTCTCAGCCTGGTCAGTTTCTGTCTGAACAGCGTGTTACTCTGGTAGGGCCAAAAGGCAGAAAAGAAAATGTTTCTGTATTGGGACCTGTTCGGAAAGCAACGCAGGTAGAATTGTCCAACAGTGATGCCAGAGGATTAGGGGTAAAAGCTCCTTTGCGGGAGTCCGGTGATGTTGCTGGATCCGGAGCAATCACTCTGGAAGGGCCAAAAGGCAGTGTAGAAATTCCGGAAGGCGTTATTGTGGCCCATTGCCATATTCATATGACCACTGCGGATGCCCGCAGAATGGGTTTGTCCGATAACCAGCATGTCAGCGTGGAAATCGGCGGAGAACGTCCTGTTGTGTTTAAAGATGTAATTGTCCGTGTCAGCGATAAATTCCGTTGCCGGATGCACATCGATACAGACGAAGGCAATGCAACCAGTTTAGGAAAACTGACCTTGGGCAGAATTATAAAATAAAGTAGTTGAAATAAAGCTGTCAGCGAAGGAGTTTTTCAGAAATGATGGATTTACAGCGAGTAAATGCATACATGGAACGAGTAGCGCAGTCAGAGAAGAAGACATTCCGGCCGGTAAGCGACAAACTGAAGGTTGGAGTAGACTTGGGGACTGCCTATATCGTTCTGGTTGTACTTGATGAAGAAGATAACCCTGTTGCCTGTGAGAAACAGGCAGCCAGTGTGTTAAAAGACGGCGTCGTAGTTGACTATGTGGGCGCGCTGCAAATTGTGCGGGAGCTGAAGGAAAAGTTGGAAAAGCGTCTTGGTACAGAGCTGCAATATTGTGCCATCGCCATGCCGGCCGGAACAGAGGACAGTATAAAAACCCATCAATATATTGCAGAAGGCGCAGGATTGGAAGTCACCAATGTTTTGGATGAACCGTCGGCAGCCAATGCCATTTATCAGATTGACGACGGTGTTGTCGTTGATATCGGCGGCGGAACCACAGGATTGGCGATTCTGAAAAACGGGGTTGTGACCCAAATTGAAGATGAACCAACAGGCGGTACTCATCTTTCTCTGGTACTTGCAGGAAACTATCGAATCTCTTTCGATGAAGCGGAAAAAATCAAACAGGATTATAAACGACACAAGGAAATTTTTCCGATTGTCAAACCTGTAATTGAAAAAATGGCTACGATTGTCAAACGGTATGTCAATAAAGATGAGGTAGATACCTTATATCTTTGCGGAGGTACTTGCTGTTTGACCGGAATCGAAACTATTTTTGAAAAGGAAACAGGCATTCATACTGTGAAGCCGGAAAATCCTTTCCTGGTGACACCAGCCGGTATTGCTATGAACTGCAAACTGGATGGAACAGTTGTATAGAGAAAGAAGGGATACCTTGGACTTCGATGCGATGGTAGAAGAACTTGCAAATCGTGTGATTGCTGCGATGGCAGAAATTGAAGCGGAGCAGAAGCCGGCAGAGGCTTGCAGTACAACAGGTTTTTGCTATGCAGACACTCCTGAGTCCAAAAAGCCGATTTTAATCGGTCTGACACAGGACAGTGCGCTGCCTCCCTGCCGTTTCACTCTGTTAGAAAGTGCCAGAGTAAAAGAAAAATACCGTATTCAATGTGCGCAGAAATGTGACTATGATGTGGATATTGCCAGTTGCGAAGCCGTGGTGCTCCATGATTTGACCAATGAATCGCTGGCTAAAATCGCTAGCGGTATCTGTGATACAGCATACACAAAACTGGTATCACAGGCGCTTTTACTGGGCAAAACAGTTTATTTACTGCAAGATCAGATTGAATTATATAATTACAGACAGACTGCTGCAAAGGTGTATTACAAAATGTTCCGAGAAAAATTGGGACTGCTGGAGCAGTCTGGATTGATTATTTGCTGTCCGGATAAAATAGAAGATATTCTTGTAAACGGTCAGCCCGCAGAGGCAACTTGTCCTGCAAGTGAAGTAAAAAAGACGGCTGTAGAAAAAACTGTTACGCTGGAAAAACATTTAATCAGTGAACGGGATGTAGTTACAGCCTGTCAGTCTGGTGCAAACCGGATTATCGTTGGTGCAAAGGCTATTGTAACTGATTTGGCCAAAGAATATGCGCAGAACCATGGTGTAGCATTGGTTCGGGAATAATTGCGTAATAAGAGGAGGAATTTCAGTGCAAATCGCCAAAGTAATCGGCAATATCTGGGCAACCAGAAAAGAATCCACCCTTACTGGAATGAAACTGCTGATTGTGCAGCCAATCAATATTCTGGATAACGATATGCCCTGCAGTGTGCCAATTGTAGCTGCAGATATGATCGGAGCCGGAATGGGTGAAACCGTTATCATTGTTACCGGCAGCACGGCTCGTGTGGCCACCGGTTCTGCAGAGGCATCGGTAGATGCCACTGTAGTAGGGATTGTAGATGATAAAGAAATTGATTCCAGTTTGGTTTAATTGTTAAGAAAGTTCCATAGATTTTCTTTAGAAAAGTGTGGTGTAGACCTTGAGTTTTATTGATACAGTAAAAGATGCAGGTATCGTAGGGGCCGGTGGTGCCGGGTTCCCCACACATGTAAAGCTGAATGCAAAAGCAGAATACTTTATTGTCAATGCAGCAGAATGTGAACCATTGATCGAAACAGATAAATATCTGTGCCGTACCTTTGCTGATCAGATCGTAGAAGCGGTTATGGCTAATTCGGCTAAATTGCGTGGGAGGGCGGGGCGCACCAT
>USPE01000098.1 GCA_900556545.1 uncultured Peptococcaceae bacterium
GTTGATTCATATACTACAGAGAGAATGAAGAAAGGGGGTCAATTAGTATGACCGATTGTAATTCTTCTGGCAGATGCCCAACACTGCGCTTGGGAAACCGTGGTTCTGCTGTCGCGTTTGTTCAGAATTTATTGCGGCAGCGCCGATATTCTTTGCGGGTGGACGGTATTTTTGGGCAAACGACACGAAATGCTGTGCTGGCCTTTCAAAAAAATAATGGGCTGCGGCAGACCGGCATGGTAGATACGCCTACCTGGCGGGCGTTAGGTGTTACCTGTCTGCCCAGTCAGTATTATCCGCCAAATGATGTTCCAACCACACTGCCCAGTTTCCCCAGTGTTCCCAGCTTTCCCGGCCTGGAAGATAAACCGCAGACCTTGCCCAGTTTTCCGGATAAACCGGTTTGGGAACCACCAAGCAATGAACCAAATTTGAATGGTCTGAACTATACCTGGGAGGAAATTGGAGATTTTCGGTATATTTTAACAACCAACAAGTCCCGGTATACACAGGGCGAAGATGTGTATATTACATTCCGTAAACGTAATATCACAGACGGCACCATTGTATTGCGTTATCCGTCCGATGAACTGTTTGATTTTTATATTTCTAACAGTGAAGGACAGGAGCTGTATCGACTTTCAGACAATGTGTATGATTCTGGAATGCCTCATGAAATCGTGATGTCACCAGGCGAAGCAGAAAGTCAGAATTTTGTGTGGAACCAGGTCAGCAATACAGGACAATGGGTACAACCGCAGGAACTAACTTTATGGGGTGTCAATAACGCAGTAGGAATCAGTATCCCGCTGCCATTTTCCATTTACTGAGTTAGATACCGTGCGGTAAGCAAACAGAGAACCTCTTTCCACGATGTATGATGGGAAGAGGTTTTTTATGGTTTCGTTTGCTGTGGGCAATGGTATATATGCTGCAATGATAATTACAATTATTAATAGAGTTCTGCCTTCTTAATTGGATATCCTGTATATCTTGTTAAAATGGTTTGCGAAAAATAATTTCCTCGGCATAAGGACAGTGTAAAATTTTTGAATAAAATGATGGTAAATAAATCCGGTGAAGTGTAAAGAAAATAGCACTCTCTATCGAGCAATATCTGTTGCAGCGTCCACACGCTGCTCTGGACAGTAGCTGCACGTATTTTTGTCGCTTTGGACTGGCGTCCAGCTCCATAAAATACGCTTGCCACAGTCCATCCAGAGGTGGACTTTCTGCAAAGATATTGCCCTCTTAGCAATTTGGGGGAAGGCTAATGTGGAATGGAGTAAGTATATTGTATTTTAGGGTAGCGTTATCTTTTTTCTTGCAGGAAATTTATGCGATGTTGGCATAAGTTTTGACTTGACAGTTTTCTGTTGTTGCTTAAAATGAAACTAGCTTTTATGAGAGCAGTGCGATAAAAAAGGAGCAGAGAGAGTAGAAATGAATGGATTGATTCATATTTATACCGGAGACGGAAAAGGGAAGACAACAGCGGCAGTTGGATTGGCAGTGCGATCTGCCGGCTATGGAAAACGGGTATTGTTTGTTCAATTTTTGAAGGATAATCAATCAGGTGAAATTGTCCCGCTGAAGCAGATTGGTGTAACTGTGCGGGGATTAAGCAAGCCTTATGATTTTGTGTTTCGGTTGAGTGCATCAGAAAAGGAACAGTTGGCTGCAGAACAGAATCAATTGTTGCAGCAGGTTGTGGAAGAATGTTTGGCAGAGAAGTGGGACTTGGTGGTGCTGGATGAAATTATGGTTGCTTGCCAGTTACAAGTGGCAGACGGTACATTGATAGATTTTTTGCTGCAAAATAAGCCGCAACAGTTAGAACTGGTTTTAACAGGACGGGATGCGCCTGCGCAGTGGCAGGCCCGCGCCCACTATGTAACCGAAATGGTGCTGCATAAACATCCTTATACTCAGGGAATCGTCGCGCGGGAAGGGATTGAATATTAAAGTAGTTACCTGAAAAATGCATGTTTTGTAGCTTTGAAAATTTTTTGCTGTAAATTGATATTGGGTTGTTCTATTTCATGAGGACTGGCAATATATATGAACAAGCGATAGAGCTATGGAGGGATGCATACATGGAAGATGTAACGATCTTTGAGGATATTTCCAGCCGTACCGGAGGTAATATTTATATTTCAGCGGTAGGACCAGTGCGGACAGGAAAATCGACATTTATTAAAAAGTTTATGGATTTGGTGGTACTGCCGCGCATTACAGATGATTATGACAGAGCGCGCACTACCGATTCTTTGCCACAAAGCGGTGCCGGCAAAACCATTATGACTACCGAATTGAAGTTTGTGCCCGATGATGCCATTTTAATTGAGGTGAAAGATGGTGTAAAGGCTAAAGTACGTTTGGTGGATTGCGTAGGGTATGCCATTGACGGCGCCCTGGGCTTTATGGAATCGGATGGTCCCAGAATGGTGCGTACTCCCTGGTATGACCACCCCATTCCTTTTGAAGAAGCAGCGGAAATCGGGACCAAAAAAGTGATTACCGATCATTCTACTATGGGGATTTTGGTGACAACCGATGGCAGTATTACCGATTTGCCCCGCGAAGCATATGTAGAAGCAGAGCAGCGTGTGGTTGCTGAGATGACAGAATTGAACAAGCCGTTTATTGTTGTATTAAACAGCCGCCACCCGGAGGAAGAAGAAACCATGCAGCTGGCGGCAGAACTGGAAGAAGCCTATCAGGTGCCGGTGCTGCCTACCAATGTGGCAGGGCTGGATGAAGATGGCATTATGAACATTCTGGAAGAAATTTTGTTTGAATTCCCTGTTTCCGAAGTCAATATCGGTTTACCGCAGTGGATTGAAGATTTGGATTGCGAGCATTGGCTGCGGGCCAAATTTGAAGATGCGGTACACAGCGCCATCAGTGAAGTAAAACGGCTGCGGGATATCGACCAGTCTATTCAGTGTTTATCCGCCTATGATTTTGTAAAGGATATTGTGCTGGATCATATGGATTTGGCTACAGGGGTTGCCAGCATTGAGATGGCAGCGGAAGATGATTTGTTCTATCGAGTTTATCAGGAAGTCAGTGGGGTAGAAGTGGCAGGACTGCACGATATTTTAAAAAATACCAAGGAGTTTGCTTTTGCCAAGAAAGAATATGATAAACTGGAACGGGCGTTGGAAGACGTGCATGAAAAGGGTTATGGCATGGTGACGCCGACCATGGAGGATATGGTGCTGGAAGAACCGGAACTGACCAAAAAGGGCGGCAGTTTCTGTGTACGGTTAAAAGCCAGCGCGCCGACACTGCATATTATTCGTTCCGATGTTACTACCGAGATTACACCATTGATGGGCTCAGAAAAACAGTGTGAAGATCTGGTCCGTTATATGAGTGAGAAATTTGAACAAAATCCACTATCTATGTGGGAATATGATATTTTTGGAAAATCGCTGCACGATCTGGTGCGGGAAAATATGGAAGGCAAATTGCAGAAAATGCCGGAAAATGTCCAGCATAAACTGCAGGAAGCTGTGCGCCGCATTACCAATGACGGCGGTGGCGGTTTAATTTGTATTATTATTTAAAATGATGTATAGATAACACAGAGCAGGTGCAATGTATTGTACTGCATTATACAGACAAGTAAACAGATTTCTGCCGGTAGGATTATCCTGCTGGCAGTTTTTATATTTTGGTCAATGCATTTCATTTTTTTCGGTATGGCATTGCAGCCTTCTTTTTGTGTCTGTTAGTGTGAGATGCCATGCAAGTTCAACGAGATCTGCAGGAAAGAAATTATTTTCATAGGTTTCAAATTGTGATACAATATGGGCGGAATAAATAAATTGACGGCACTGCTTTTGTAAGCATGCTTGATTGGCAAGGGACTGATTTTGCTGTTATAACCAAGCGCACGAGTCTTTTTGATTATGGAATACCCGACTGGCTTGATTTTTAGGCATGATTGGCAACGTATTTGGCTGAGGATTATTTTTTACTGGCACTTGTCAAATATTACAAATCGTTGTATATTTATGATATAAAAAATCTAAATGGACTTTTTTTACTTTTGTCTTTCTATGGTGTATTTTTCATTGACAAATACCCTGATTGGGCATATAATGTCTTGCAAGCAAGGAAAATTATCCACCAGGAGAGAACAAAAATGCCTGAAATAAACAAAGAAAAAGGGAAGTTCTACATCGTAGACGAAGGGATTTTACCAGAAGCTATACTGAAAACAGCCAGAATAAAAGAACTGTTGGCCAAGTATAAGGATATGACAGTGAATGATGCCGTCGAAGAAGTCGGGCTTAGCCGCAGTGCTTTTTACAAGTATCGTGATGGTGTATTTCCATTTTATGAAGCAACAAAAGCAAAGATTATCACATTACAAATTTCAATGGATAACAAAGCGGGTATTTTGTCAAATTGCATTAATACCATTGCCCGTGCCAACTGTAATATTCTGACCATCAATCAGGGGATCCCCATTCAGAATGTTGCAATTGCAACCATTGCGTTTGAAACAGCACATATGGAGCAAAATCTGGAAACTGTGATTGAGATTATGGAACAGCTCAGTGGTGTTTTACATGTTGAAATTGTTGGACAAAGTTAAGGAGGGTATCAGTTTTGGAAGAGAAAATTCTGAAAGTTGGCTTAATGGGTTTAGGAACGGTCGGTACCGGTGTTTATAAGGTAATTGAAAATCAGAAAGAAGAGTTTCCGCACAAAATCGGCTCCAAATTGGAGATAAAGAAAATTCTGGTGCGCAAAGAAGCAATTGCCGCGGCAAAAGCCAAAGTGCGGGAAGGTATCGAGTTTGTAGATAGTTATGAGGATATTGTCAATGACGAAGAAATTGATATCGTAATTGAGGTGATGGGCGGCATTGAATTTGCTAAGACCTGCATTCTTGCTGCATTGAACAAAGGAAAAAGTGTTGTTACCGCCAATAAAGATCTGGTAGCTGTTCATGGGAAAGAATTGCTGGATGCAGCAGCAGCCAATGGCTGCGATTTCCTGTTTGAAGCTGCAGTAGCTGGTGCAATTCCTATCATCCGTCCATTGAAACAATGTCTGGCTGCCAATAATATCAGCGAAGTAATGGGGATTGTCAATGGGACAACCAACTATATTCTGACCAAAATGACATTAGAAGGCATGACCTTCCAGGAAGCACTGGCTAAGGCGACAGAACTGGGATATGCAGAAGCAGACCCTACAGCCGATATTGAAGGGCTGGATGCAGCGCGCAAGGTTGCCATCATGGCATCCATTGCCTTTAATTCCCGTGTTGTTCTGGATGATGTTTATGTAGAAGGCATCACCAAATTAACAGCAGAAGATATCAATTATGCCACAGAGATGGGTTATACCATCAAATTGTTGGGTGTAGCCCGTCATAACGAAAATGATGGCATTGAGGTTCGGGTTCATCCGATGCTGATTCCAAGCAATCATCCGTTGGCAACAGTAAACGATTCTTTTAATGCTGTGTTTGTACATGGCGATGCAGTTGATGATGTGATGTTTTATGGCCGCGGTGCCGGTGAAATGCCGACAGCCAGTGCAGTTGTGGGCGATGTGATGGATATTGCCAGAAACATTCAATTTAACTGCAAAGGCCGTATCCGTTGCACTTGCTATAAAGAAGTTCCAATTAAATCTATTGATGACTGCAGCAGCAGTTACTTCATTCGGATTCAGGCTCATAATCGTCCTGGTGTATTGGCCAATATTGCAGGCGCATTTGGCAAAAGCAATGTAAGCATTGCGCAGTTTATTCAAAAAAATGTACAAGATGAAGATGCAGAGATGGTATTAATTACAGAAAATGTATTGGAAAAAGATTTCCGTGCAGCAGTAGAAGCGTTGAAACAGATGCCGATTTTGAAAGAGATTTCTGCAATCATTCGTGTATATTCTGCATAAGATATAAAGGGGCGGTTTTACATGAAACGTATGCGGATTCCAGCCACAACAGCTAACATGGGACCTGGTTTTGATTGTATTGGCATGGCTTTTGATTTATATAATTATATTGAATTTGAGCCAACCGATGAAATTGGCTTCTGTGCGCTGAGTGCCGATGGAGAAGCTGGAAAGATTGATTTGTCTAAAAATAATCTGATTTATAAAGCGTACTGTGCAGTATTTGATTATTTGCAGAAGCCTGTGATGGGTATTCAGATGCATTTTGAAAATAATGTTCCTTATTCCCGCGGATTGGGCAGCAGTTCGGCTGCATTGATCGGCGGTGTAAAGGTCGCCAATGATGTGTTGGGCAATCCGTTAGATGATGCTGCATTGCTGAAGATTGCGCTGCAGTTTGAAGGACATCCGGATAATATAGCACCTGCTTTATTAGGCGGAATTGTAATCAGTGGTTTGGGTGCGTCTGGCGAAGTTTTTTATCGTAAAATTTTGCCTCCTGATAATTTGCATTGTACCGTTATTATTCCTGATTATCCGCTGGCAACGCAAAAAGCCAGGGAAGTATTGCCGGAGCAATTATCTATGCAGGATGCAGTATTTAACATCGGGCGTATGGCCTTGTTGGTAGATGCTCTGCATACCGGTGATCTGCAGCAGTTGGCACTGGCCATGGAAGACAGACTGCATCAGCCGTATCGGATGCAGCTGATTACAGGCATGGAGGAAATTATTCCGGCAGCAAAGGCGCTGGGTGCGTTGAATGTTACAATCAGCGGCGCTGGTCCCACCATTCTTTTAGTGAGTGACGGCAAAAAGGATTTTTCTTCTTTGGCTGCGTTGTTGCAGGAAAAAGGGGTAACTGCAAAAATTATAGAACTGCATCCGGTGCGGGAAGGTGCAGCGATTATAGAAGAATAGGAGAGACAAAAATGGCACTGATTGTACAAAAATATGGCGGGACATCTGTAGGAACTGTGGAACGGGTAAAATGTGTTGCAAAGCATATTGAAAGCTTCCGTAAAGCAGGGCATGATATGATTATCACAGTTTCTGCGCCCAGTGGTGTAACCGATAAACTGATTGAACTGACAAAGAATTTTGATAAAAAACCGCCGACAAGAGAAATGGATGTGCTGTTATCCACCGGGGAACAGATTTCTATTGCTCTGCTGGCTATGGCTTTAAATGACTTGGGCATTCCTTCTGTTTCTATGACAGGGAGCCA
>USPE01000099.1 GCA_900556545.1 uncultured Peptococcaceae bacterium
TCAGAACCAAGATCAACATAAATAAGGCGTTTGTTTTCTGGTTATCATACAGAAGCAGACTGCCTTATTTTTTTGATTTGACAAGAGCAGGGCATTGTTTTATACTGAGTGCAATTACGGACTGCCTTTATCATTGGACATGCAGTCTTATCAGGAGGTACGGCATATGTCCCATTGGGAACAGTTGGAGCAATGGCAGTTACAATTACTCTACCAAGCGGATTTTTTTACAGGCATCACGGCAGAACAGTTACAGCAGATTTTGCCATGTTTGGGTATAACTTTATCCGCTTTTCAGAAAAATACCTATTTGTTTCAAGCTGGAGAACAAATTACCCAGATCGGTTTTTTATTTTCCGGTAAAGTGCAAATTATTCAGGAGGATTTTTGGGGAAACCGTACCATTTTGGAGCAAATCAATACAGGCGGAATGTTTGGAGAAGCCTTTGCCTGTGCAGGAACACCTCGGATTCCTGTAACAGTTCTGGCAGCAGAAGACGGACAGCTCGCCTATTTTCCTTATCAAAAGCTATTGTCTCTATGTCCCAACGCTTGTCCTTTTCATCGTCAGTTAATTACCAATCTATTGCAAAGTATGGCAGCTAAAAATGTAATACTGGTGCAAAAAATGACCCACATCAGCAAACGAAGCACACGGGAAAAACTATTATCTTATTTATCGTTACAGGCTTTGCAGAAAAACGACAATCAATTTACCATTCCTTTTAATCGGCAGGAACTGGCTGACTTTCTGGCAGTTGACCGCTCCGCTATGTCCGCAGAGCTATCCCGCATGCAAAAAGAAGGATTGCTGGAATTTCACCGCAATCACTTTATTCTGCATGAACGGGAGTACAGTTTGTAAAAAAGAACAACCTCTTACTTTTTTGAAAGAACACAACTGATAGAGTAATTATCGTTGAAAATAAAAATTATATCGGTTAGAAACAGCAGCACCATGAAGGGCGGCAGAGATAATTCCCCGCCGCCCTTCATGGTGCTTAAATACGTTTGTTTAGTCATTTATTTTTTATAAAACTGCCCGAAATTTGAGTATTTTTACTAATCTATTACAATCCCAACTTCTGCGTTACAAGCTGCAATAATTCTGCCTGAACTTGTGCATCGGTTTTACCCAGTTTTTCTACCCATTGCAGATTGGGATCGTGGCGGAACCAAGTCAGCTGTCGTTTGGCAAAATGACGAGTATCTCGTTTGATTAGCTCAATGGCTTTGTCCAGGGAGTATTCGCCCCGCAGATATTGCACCATCTGCCGATAACCCAAGCTGGTCATGGACAACGCATCAGCAGGTACACCATGTTCCAGTGCTTGTCTGACCTCCTGCTCCAATCCTTGGGCAATCATCAAATCTACCCGTTGATTGATGCGTTGATATAAGATATCGCGAGGAAGATTTAAGCCCAGGTAAGCAGTACGATAACGCATAGTTTGTTTGTCCACTGTATTTTGACGCTGAGAGGCTGGTGTACCTGTTACATGCAGCACCTCTAACGCGCGGATAATTCGTTTGCTGTCGTTGCAATGCAATCGCTGCGCCGATAATGGATCCTGTTGCTGCAGCAATTGCCAGAGCGCTTCATTACCATGCTGCTGTTGATACTGCAATAATTGCTGCCGATAGCGTTCGTCGGTAATGGACTCTCCAAAATGGTATTCGTATAGCACCCCATTTACATAAAAGCCGGTGCCACCGACCAAAATAGGTACTTTACCCCGCTGATAGATATCCGCGATGGCGCTGTCGGCCAAAGTTTTAAATTCGGCGGCACTAAAGGTTTCCCAGGGCTCCTTGATATCAATCAGATGATGGGGAACGCCTTCCATTTCTTCTGCTGTAATCTTAGCTGTCCCAATGTCTAAACCGCGAAACACCTGCATAGAATCCCCTGAAATGATTTCACCCTGCAGTGCCTTAGCCAAACCGATACTGGCTGCAGTTTTTCCCACTGCGGTGGGCCCTACTAAAATAATCAATGGTATTGCAGAACAGTTCATAGCCTTTTCCCTTCTTTCATTTTATACTTTATCACAAACTTACACATATAGTACCCCATAAGCCAAGGTACTGTATTTACCGCCGACAATGGCATCAAAGTTTAAATGGCGCAGCGTCCCTACCCGGTGTTTTACGACAACTCGGCGGCGAGCAATTGTCCGCGCCAGCTCCAAACTTTCCTGCGTCAGCGGACTGTAATCTGCCTGACGGCGAAGGGGTGCAATACCCGATGATTGCAAAATAGGCCGCTCAAACATGGGGTCAAAATAAACCAGATCATAGCTGCTTTTCTGCTGCTGTATTAAATACTGACGGTAATCTATACAAAGAGGCTGTATGCGAGCCATAGCCTCCTGCATACGCCAGCTTTCCGTCGGCCAATTTTGCAAACCATAAGCGGTAATGACATAAGTAAGCGGACTGCTTTCTAATGCTGTCACGCTGCCGCCTGTTCCGGCCGCAAAAGCAGCCACAATGGCATCATTAGCCATTCCCATAGTACAATCCAAAATAGTATCGCCACTTTGCACATCCAATACCTGAGTTAGCAGTTCTTCTTTGCCGTCCTTTAATTGCTTGATGCGCGGTACAGCCATACCGGGATGAAAAAACAATTGTTGACCGTCTGACCAATGGAGAACAAGGGTATGTTCCTCCTCCACCAGCAGACAATCCAACTGGTGTTGCTCTAAAAGCCAAGGAATCCCTTTATTATTACGAGCAATCACAGGAATCTGCAATTGCTCACAAAGCTGCAATGCCAGCGCAGTTAATCCTTCACCATGTTTTCCTCTTGCTTTGCTGGTAGTCGCTGCACAATTAACCATGATAACTGCCTCGCTTAAAAATTTTATACAGCTCTGCCATTGTGATTTGATAAATAATGGGCCGTCCATGGGGACAAGTATGGGCATTTTCCACCTGAGATAAGTCATACAGCAAGGTACGCATTTCAATCTCTGTCAGTGGCCAGTGCGCTTTTACGGCACCTTTACAGGATGCAGTAATCAGCAATTTTTCTTTGATTACTGCAGCGGTGATTTCCTTTTGCTCTCCAAGATCGTGCAGTAAATCTAAAAAGAACGTTTCCACATCAGGCAGCTCATGCAGTCCTAAAGGTAAACTGCGCAGCAAATAACAACGCTCACCAAAATTCTCCAAGACAAAACCCAGGTCACGCAATGTGAAAATATGCTGCATTAAAATGCTGTCCTGTTGTGCTGAAACCGTTATGGTAACAGGAATCAGTAATGGTTGAGAAATCATCTCTTTTTGTGCTTCAGCCTTCATGAATTTTTCATACAAAATCCGTTCATGGCAGGTGTGCTGGTCGATAATATACAGTCCTTCTTCATTTTGCGCTAGGATAAAGGAGTTTTGCAACTGACCTATAACAGATAAATTTTTAATTCCTTTTACTTGCACAGTTTCATTTTTTTGTACTGGTACAGAATTAAAATTTTGAGTCTGTTTCTTTATTTCAGAATCGGAATTAGATTCCTTTTTTTCGTATATAGCATCATTTATGATAACTTTTTCTTCTTTTTGAAACAATTTATCTTGTATAACAGACGGATGAATATCTTTGGATAATGCGGTCGTTTCTTCTGAAGACCAATGCAACAGTTTTTCCGGTTCAGCTACAATGTCTCCCAGAAATGCCGAACCGGTCTGTTTTTCATACGGAACAGCAGAGGTTACTGCCGATTCTTGTATTTTCGCTGTATTATCTGATTGTATTTGTGCTTCAGCTGATTTTTTTGTCGCTGTATCCCCAAAACGAGTCTGCTGATGCTGCACAATCTGTGCAACAGAAGGCGCCTTTTTTTGTGTTGCAGCTGGCGCAATCGATTCAGGCAAAAAAGCATTTTTTGTAATGTTGGCCTCCCATAAAGCATCTTTTAATACTTCAATGATTTTTGGTTTTAACTGTTCAAAGCCATTAATTTTAATCTCTGTTTTGGCAGGATGTACGTTGACATCCACCTCACTGCCTGGCAAGGTTAATTGTAATACAGCAACAGGAAAACGCCCCTTGGCAATCAACGTATAATAGCTTTCTTCTAATGTCTGGCTAAGTTCGGCACTTTTCACCAAACGACCATTGACAAAAAACACTTCCTGTCCTCGATTGTTTCGTGTGATTTCTTCCCGCACCAATCGTGCTTCCAGCCAACGACCATTGCCTAGTTCCTTTTTTTCTACCGACACAATCAACGGCTCCAGATTGCTTCCGTACACGTAGGCCATGCATTGCTCTGTGGTAGTTAATCCTGCGGTATCCAACTGCAGCTGACCGTTGGATACATAGCGAAATCGCACAGTAGGATGGCCCATAGCATATTTACTGATTAAATCACCAATCAAACCGGTTTCATAGCTGTTGCTTTTTAAAAATTTCCGACGGGCAGGTACATTATAAAACAAATTTTTAACCTCTAAAATAGTACCCGGTGTTGTGGCCACCTCTGAAAAATCCTGTATGACGCCGCCATCAATGCGAATTTTATGTCCAATGGCTTCTTCTGCTGTACAGCTGCGCATTTCTACCTGTGACACAGCAGCGATACTGGGCAATGCTTCTCCGCGAAAGCCGAAGGTATTTAGTCGATACAAATCTTGAAACTCCGTTATTTTGCTGGTAGCATGACGTTGAAAAGCGATCTGTAAATCATCCTTGTCCATACCGCTCCCGTTATCCTTAACACGGATTAAGCTGGTACCGCCTTCCTTGATTTCAATTTCAATAAAATCAGCGCCAGCATCCAGACTATTTTCCAGTAATTCCTTAATCACCGACAGCGGCCTTTCTATCACTTCACCGGCAGCAATTTTATCGGCAACATGCTTTTCCAACTGTCTAATTTGCCCCATGGTTTACTACCTCCTGTGCTTTTTTCTGTAATGTGAACAAAAGATTCATGGCATCAATTGGTGTCAACGTATTCAAATTAATCGCAGCCAACTCCTCTACCACTTCCGGCAAATCAACTGAAGGTGTTGAAGCTTGCTCCATATCAACCAAGTTGTCTGGCTCTGCACAAACAAACAGCTCCATTTGGCTGGAATGGGGACGATGCTGTTCTTTTTCTAATTCTAAGGTACGTAAAATATCCTGTGCATTTCGCAGCACCATTTCAGGAATACCGGCCAATCTGGCTACATGAATCCCATAACTGCGGTCAGCTCCGCCAGCGATAATTTTGCGCAAAAAAACAATATTTTCGCCATCTTCTTTGACTGCCACTGAATAATTGCAAATACCAGGCTGTTCTTCCAAGGCAGTTAATTCATGATAATGGGTAGCAAACATGGTTTTGGCACGAACGGTATTGTTAATGTAATCTGTTAACGCCCAAGCAATAGCCAGACCATCATAGGTACTGGTTCCCCGCCCTACTTCATCTAAAATAATCAGGCTGTCTTTTGTAGCATTATTGACAATGTTGGCAACTTCGTTCATTTCCACCATAAAAGTACTTTGTCCTGTGCTTAAATCGTCACTGGCACCAATTCGGGCAAATACGCGGTCAACCACAGGCATGATAGCTTCTTTTGCCGGTACAAAGGAACCAATCTGCATTAAAATAGAAGCTACTGCAATACTGCGGCAATAAGTACTTTTTCCGGCCATGTTAGGACCGGTGATAATCAGAAACCGTTCTGTTTCTGGATGAAAATGCACATCATTTGGGATAAACCAGCCATCCTTCAACTTTTCTTCCACAACAGGATGACGGCATTCTTTCAAACTATACTGACCGTCCGCTGAGATAACAGGCTTACAAAAATTATGATATACAGCAGCTTGTCCCAAGGAAAACAAACAATCCAACTGGGCAATGATATGAGCCGTTTTTAAAATACGTGCTACCTGTTCTCCTACAGCATTACGCAACTGAACAAAAAGCTGGTATTCTAATTCTCTTAACTTTTCATCTGCACCTAATACTTTGTTTTCCAATTCCTTCAACTCCGGTGTAATAAAGCGCTCACTGTTGGCAAGAGTTTGCTTCCGTACATATTCCTCTGGCACTTCACTGCTTTTACTGCGGGTTACATCAATGTAATAACCAAATACTTTATTATAGCTGACCTTTAATGTACGGATACCGGTCCGCTCCCGCTCCCGCAATTCCAAATCTACAATCCATTGTTTGCCGTTGACCAGAATATCCCGCAACTGATCTACTTCATGATTATATCCAGAACGAATCAGATTGCCCTCCCGCACAGAAAAAGGAGCCTCTGGATGAATTGCTCGCTCCAACAGCTCATACACATCGGTCAGTGGATCAAAGGCAGCAGTCAATTGCTGCAGATAAGCTGTTTTTCCTTTTTGCATATTTTGCAGTAAAGCAGGCAACTGAAATAGCGAATTCTTCAGTGAAAGCAAATCCTTGGCGTTGGCAGTTCCATAGGTAATACGGGAAGTAATACGTTCTAAATCATAGACTGGTTCCAAACACTCCTTGAAAGAAAGACGCAAGGTTGTATTTTCTACCAGTTCTTCTGTAGTATCCAACCGTTTTTGAATTTCCTCTTTGTTTAGTAATGGTTTTTCCAGCCAGTTTTTCAGCAAACGACTCCCCACTGCGGTGCGGGTATAATCCAAAATACCCAGTACAGAATCTTTTCGTTCTGCGCTGTGCAGCGAACGCACCAGTTCTAAATTGCGGCGCGTTGCATAATCCAAATCCATAGTTTCCTTCAGCGAATATACTTTTAAAGTCATCATATTGGCCGGACGGCTTTTTTGCATGATAGTCAAATAATCCAAAATCACTCCAGCAGCAATGACAACCAAGGGTTTATCTGCACAACCCAGACTGGTGAGGGAATTGATGTGAAAATGTTCTAACACTTTTTGCTGGGCATATTCCAACCGAAAGGCATGTTCCATATGACTGGTGATAGTAACTCTGTCTTCACCGGCAATGCGGTTTATATCGTATAAAGCTTGCTCGTCACCAGAAGCAACCAGGCATTCCACCGGGTCGTAACGCCAAAACTCATTATGTAAGGTATTCCAATCCGGCACTTCTGTCGCCATGAATTCACCAGTAGAAGC
>USPE01000100.1 GCA_900556545.1 uncultured Peptococcaceae bacterium
TTCATTCCATCTACAGTTACCGTAATCCCCACCAAATCTGCAGGCCCGTCATAATCAATTTCTTCTACATTTTCATTTTCCAGAACAATGGTATGCTCCTGTTCTAAAAGTGTCGCAATGGTCAGCAACCCCAACGATGGCGCCATGCGGATTTTCAGTCCGGTATCCATAGGACGCATCTGCATTTTTGGTTGTATCAACTTTATAATCATGCTGCCACCCCCTGGCGTCATTATAGCACAACTTTCATTTTCCCACTATAAAATTTACCAAAGAAACATCAGACCAAATAACGCGCGTGCCAAATGCCAGCAAAAAACAAACTATTCGCCGACGATTTCCAAAAAATAATTACAGTAAACCATGTTGCACAGACCAGCTATTTCTATTGACATTTTCCCAGCAAAACAGTATGCTTAATGCACAAATTATAGTATTGTACTATGAATAGAAATAGCTATAATGAAAGGAGCATGTTTATGGCAAAAATCATTGCAACCTGTATCAGTGAGGCCAAAGGTCTGCAAAAGCATCCGGTGGAGCAGGTGGAACTGCAAGCTGATTGGGGAATCGTGGGCGATGCCCACGCCGGTGACTGGCATCGGCAGGTATCATTACTGGGGCAGGAAAGCGTGGACAAACTGCAAAATACCATCGCCATGCAATTAAAACCGGGGGACTTTGCGGAAAATATCCTGGTGGAAGGGATAATTCTATATGAACTGCCAGTTGGCACACAGCTGCGTATCGGCACTGCGCTGGGCCAGGTAACACAAATCGGCAAAGAATGCCACGCCCACTGCGCTATCCGCCAGGCTGCCGGTGATTGTGTAATGCCTCGAGAAGGTATCTTTGTTAAAATTCTGGAATCAGGCACAGCCAAACCGGGCGATGCCGTAACCATTGTGCAGCCCTGACCGCACCCTTTTTTCACCGCAGTCATATACTGCAAACAAAGGATGTGAGACCGATGCTGCAAACCTATATTGTGATAGAATTAGAAGCGCACACACTGTCGCTTTACCAAAACGGTCACTTACAGCAAACCTTTCCTGTGGCACTGGGAAAACAAAACACACCCACACCGACAGGAAACTGGCACATTATCAACAAAAAAATTTTAACCGATTCCGGCCCTTTCGGCAGCCGCTGGATGGGTCTGAATCATCATGATTATGGTATTCACGGCACCAACAATCCGGCTGCCATCGGCGGCAATGTATCTCTGGGCTGTATTCGTATGCATAACGCCCATGTTGAACAATTGTTTGACGCTGTTTCCATCGGCACACCGGTAATTATTACACCATAACCATTTGCCAGTCCGGCAGCAGATGCATTCCCCCTGCAATCTGCTGCCGGATTGTTTTGTTTACAGCCGTCTGTTTGATTTTTACCAATCACCATACTATAATGAATTTATGATTTTACCGGTTTTGATTTGCCATTCTGAACAGAAAGGATTTTATCATGAATATTTTATTAGTAGAAGATGATCGGGAAATTGCCCAAATGCTTCAGGATTTTTTACAGTCAGAAAACTTTGCGGTGCAAACTGCCGCCGATGGTGCGCAAGCACTTCATATCTTTCAGCAAACTGCCTTCGATCTCGTTCTTTTAGATTTGATGATTCCCAATATCAACGGTATAAAAGTTTTGCAGGCCATTCGTCAGCAAAGCACTGTTCCTGTTATCATTCTTTCTGCCAAAGATACCGACTCGGATATCACATTGGGTTTGGGACTGGGCGCTGACGATTACATCACCAAACCATTTTCGGTTACACAGGTGCTGGCTCGCATCAAAGCCAATCTGCGCAGAGCACAGCAATACAATACCGCGGCGCAGTCTGCCGCCCAGTCAGACATGCTGCATCACGGCGACTTAACACTGGATTTGAATCGATATACCGTTTTCAAAGGAGAGCAGGAGATTGAACTGACCGCCAAAGAATTCGGCATTTTAAAGCTGTTTATGCAAAATCCCAAAAAAGCCTACAGCAAAGAACAAATCTACTCTATCATTTGGGAAGATGCTTATTTGGGCGATGAAAACGCTGTGAATGTACATATCAGCCGCCTGCGCAATAAAATTGAAACAGACCCGCGCAATCCCCGCTATATTATCACCATATGGGGTATCGGTTATAAATTGGGAGATCCATCATGAATCAGACGTTGATTATTTTTTTCTGCATTATTGGCATCTTTGCTTTGTTGGCCATCATTGTTTATCAGCAAATTACCTTTCGGATTGGTCTGCAAAAGGATTTATGGAATGCGGCAGACCAGCTGCATTCCATACTGGATAATGACAGTGATGAAAAGGTTATGATTTTTACTGCAAACCCTGCTGTTACTGCATTGTTGGCTCAAATCAACCGACTTTTGGATGCCCGGCAACAGATAAGCGCCGATTATCGCCATACGGCTCTGGCTTCCAAAAAGCTATTATCAAATATTTCCCACGACATCAAAACACCGATCACTGTCATTCTTGGCTATCTGGAAATTTTGCAATTGCAGCAGGCCGACCACACGGGCATGTTGCACAAAGTAGAACAACAGGCCGTTAAAGTGGCAGACCTGGTAAATCAATTTTTTTCTCTGGCCAAATTAGAAGCTGGTGATACACCATTGCCCCTTTCCTGCACAGACCTTGCCGCCTGCTGTCGAGAATCGGTGCTGGAATTTTATGCGCTGCTGACAGAAAACCAGTTTGACGTTGTATTGCACATTCCGGAAAAACCTGTTTTTGTATTGGGCAATTATCATGGACTGCAGCGTATTTTTTCCAATTTGATTTCCAATGCCATCCGCTATGGTTCTGCCGGAAACTATCTGGAAGTCGCCATCCGCTCTGAAGAAAACGCTGTTTTTGTTGATATTGTCGACAAAGGAAAGGGTATTGAGCCGCAATTTACGCAAGCGGTTTTCGACCGATTGTTTACCCTGGAAGATTCCAGAAACCGAAACATGCAGGGCAATGGTTTGGGACTTGCCATCGCCAGAAATCTGGCCAGACAAATGGAAGGGGATATTCTGTTAACCAGTCAGCCCGGAATCCGTACCACATTCTGTGTAAAATTGAAACCATTTTTATGAAATCTTACCGCTCCCTGATAAAACGTAAGAAATTCGTAAGATTTTATCAATAGTTTTGCAAACTGACTCCGCTATACTGAACATATAGGAAATTGTAAAAGTTAAAGTGATAAAACGCCATTTTTAGGGCGATACCAGCACTGATTGCAAATTTATGCTGAAAATGGCGGGGGAGGAATGAATCATGTCTTACATTGTACAAACCGATGGACTGACCAAAACCATACAGGGCAAAGACCTGGTGCAGGACATCAATATCCATGTTAAAAAGGGAGAAATCTACGGTTTTCTTGGGCCAAACGGCGCCGGAAAAACCACTGTGATGAAGTTAATCACCAACCTTTGGAAACCATCTAAAGGAACCATTACATTATTCGGCCGGCCGCTTACGGCCAAGTCCTATGATGTATACAAACGAATGGGCAGCATTATCGAATTTCCCACTTTTTATGAAAATCTGAGCGGCCGAGAAAATCTAAAGCTGCACTGCGCTTATATGGGCTATCACCACCCTAGCGGCATCACATCTGTACTGGAACTGCTGCATATTGCCGATGCTGCCGATAAGCCTGTCCGCAACTATTCGTTGGGTATGAAACAGCGGTTGGGCATCGCCAGAGCCATTTTATGCAAACCGGAATTATTAATTTTAGATGAACCCATTAACGGCTTAGACCCTGCCGGCATCAAACAGATACGCAATTTATTAAAAACCCTTTGTACTGAATATGGCACCACTATGATTGTATCCAGCCATATTCTTTCTGAAGTGGAATCTATCGCCGACACCATCGGCATTATTGCCGGCGGCAAATTGCTGCAGGAAATTCCCATGCAGGAAATTATTGAAATGAATGCTGCCTACATTGAATTAAAAACGTCCAATCTCAATTACACAGCCTGTTTGCTTGCAGACAAGCTGCAATTAACAAACTTTAAAGTCATGGATGATGCTGCCATCCGCATTTATGATAAAAATTGTTCTCCACAGCAAATTTCTGACTTGCTGGCGCAGCATCAGATTGCAATCCACACCATCTATACAAAAGCCGACACCTTGGAGGATTATTTTTTGAAACTGACAACGGAGGGAATGCCCTATGCTGACTTTAATTAAACTGGAATGGCAAAAGCACCGCATTGTTACTTACATGCGCAATGCGTTTATTCTGGCAGCGCTGCTCTGCGTATTTATTTTTGCCATGGATTTTTTAGGTATTGCCAATGATCCGGATACCGGTGTGCCTGATACAGCGCCGGGCATGAATCGTATTTCTGCCACCATTGAGTTGTTTGCCAACATGTCCTTTTTGGTGTTTACCGGCGTGATGCTGTCTACATTTCTTGTTTCACCCTATCGGAACGGCACCATCCACTTGATGTTTTCTTATCCCATCAAACGGCAGAAAATTTTGGCTGCGCAGATGTTGGCTGTATGGATCTTTAATTTGGCTGCTTTAGTAATAACCAAATTGTTATTGTACAGCTGTGCGCAGTTAGGCAGCCAGTTTATGGTTCCCGCCTTTGTTTCTGATTTTGACATGACCAGCTACCGGTTTTATCTGCAATTAATTCTGAAATCTGCTGTTTTGGTCAGCATGGGGTTTATTGCTTTATATGCCGGTATGGCTACGCTGTCTTCTAAAGTTACTATTGTCACCTCATTTTTGCTGATTTTTTTAACGCAGGCCAATATCGGCGACATAACACTCAGCAACTATGCAGCCGTTCCACTGCTTTTAACTGTCATATCCGTTCTATTTGCCTTTTTATCTTTGTACCGCGCAGAAACAAAAGATTTGCCTTAACCATCTGCCGCAAATACTGTAAAAGAGTTCCGGAATAAATAAAAATAAGCAGCTCTAATTGTCGATTGCATATCATTCATGACATAATTAGAGCTGCTTTATTAAAATGCCTAATATTTTTTAGATACAGAATGCTGCATAAAGCGGTACTGTTTTTTTTCCATCCTCAAAGCCAAAATTTTTGGTAGAAAGTTTTATTGCATAGGCAGGCTGATATCTGTCCATATACAAGTTTAAACTTTTTGCTCTGGTATTATCCGCACTTTTTACTTCTATAGGAATCAACTGACCATCACGCTGAATGATAAAATCCACTTCCGCACCACGATCTGTCTGCCAATAGTACGTTCTGTAACCATTGATTATTAACTGCACCTGCACGTAATTTTCTGTCATGCCGCCTTTAAAGTCATTCAGTTCATCGGTCATGTAAAGAATATCCGGCGCTGCCAAATCTTTTTTGGCGCAAAGTAAGCCTAAATCAGATACATAAATTTTGAAAGCATCAATATCACGATAATTTTCTAATGGCTTTTTAATTTGTTCTACCCGATATACTTGAGATACAATGCCAGATAACATTAGCCATTCGATTGCATTTTCAAATTCCGAAGCACGCGCGCCTTTTTTGATCAGCTTATACTGAAATCGGGTATTGGGTTTTGATAGCTGAACAGTAATATTGTCATAGGTCAGTCTGGTCTTTTTAATTTCATTTAAGTGATTGTATTTACTCATATCATTCAAGTAACTTGCCAGAATCGTGTCCTGTAAATGACGAATCAGCAGAAAATCTTTCGTGTCGGCATACTGCATGACACATTCCGGCATACCGCCCACAATCAAATACTGTCGGTATAACTGCAATGCTGCATCATGCAATGCAGACGGCAATGGGGTATCGGTCTGAAAGCAGAGTTTTATCTGTTCAACCAATGCATCTTCTCCTAAGGCCAGCATAAATTCTTCCATATCCATCGGATACAATGTTTTCATATCCACCTTGCCCACAGGGAACGAAAATTTACTGCGGTTCACAGCAACTCCAAGCAAACTGCCTGCTACAATAACATGATACTCCGGTGCATCTTCACAGAAATATTTCAACGACGTCAGCGCTCGTTCACAAAGCTGCACCTCATCAAATACAATTAATGTTTTTTCACGCACGATTGTCTGCCCTGCAATATGGGACAGGATCGGAATCAAATACGCCGGGCTGATATTTTCCGCAAAAGTATCTGCTAATTTTGGATTGGTTTCAAAATTAAAATATGCTACATTTTCATAATGGGTACGCCCAAATTCTAACACAGAATAGGTTTTTCCTACTTGTCTGGCACCTTGCAAAATTAACGGTTTGCGATACGCACTCTTTCGCCATTCTTCTAAAAAACTCATTATTTTTCGATACATAAGCATCCTCCCCACGGGTTGATACTCATAGTATTACACATATTCGCGTAAAAATCAACGAATTTTAGAATTAAAATCACACCAAACTGCATGAATATTTTTTTCTTTTTCACATAAACCGACACGAAGTGAATATTCCAGCCATAACAACTACCGGATTTTCAGCAACATATCTACCACAAACTGCTGCCGCTGCACCTGTTGTATTTTGCATAACGGCTTCATTTTGTAATCTTTCTGGCATATTCTTCGCTCTTTTCACACATACTATCCAAAAACAGGAGGGATTTGCAATGTATCCTTTTTTACCAAAAAAATTACGCAAACTAACTGCCGTTATACTCTGTACTGCTGTAGCGCTGGCAATTCCGACGCCTGTCCATCAAGTGCAGGCTGGCAGCGGCACCTATGGCAAGAATGATGTGATGGTACTGGCTAAGATGATTCACGGAGAGGCCCGCGGTGAATCTTATGTGGGAAAGGTGGCTGTGGGGGCGGTAATCCTCAATCGGGTGGAGGATAAAAAGTTTCCGGACAGTGTATACAGTGTCTGCTTTCAACCCGGCGCATTTGATGCAGTGCGGGATGGTCAATATTATCTGGAACCCAATCAGGATGCCATCAATGCTGCCAAAGCGGCTATCAACGGTTGGGACCCCACTTATGGCTGCTTATATTACTGGAATCCTTCCACT
>USPE01000101.1 GCA_900556545.1 uncultured Peptococcaceae bacterium
ATCATTTTTATCCATCCTTTCTCAAATTAATGCTAGTTTTTCCAATATTTTCAGAAATATGTATTGACAGATTCCAATTCATGCCCTAAAATAAATTCGTATGTTTCGTTAGATCGTCCGTGTCCGGCTCTAACGAACTGGAAATCGAATTAAAAAAATCGAAATACATTGATATCGGAGGTGGACAAATTGGCTAATATCAAATCTGCAGCTAAGCGTGCCCAAGTCGCTAAAGTTCGTACTTTAAGAAACAAAAGCGCTATGTCTAAAGTAAAAACCAGTATTAAAGGTGTAGAAGCAGCTGTAGCAGCAAACGATGCTGAAGCAGCAAAAGCAGCTTTGGCTACTGCTGTTAAAACAATTGACAAAGCAGCTTCCAAAGGTATTCTGCATAAAAACAATGCAGCAAATAAAAAATCCCGTTTAACAAAAATGGTAAACGCAATGTAATATAGGCTGACACTGTTCAAGTAACCCTGCAGTTTTTCTGCAGGGTTGTTTTTTACAAATTTTCACCTATAAAACACCCTCTGTAAGACACAGATTTACAGTACAACCATATTTTATTCTGATGTTTTGAATCCTTTTATTACCATACTGCTTTATCATACTATTTTGATGCACTTCTTTTTAGAACTGCTTGGCCATGAAGAATAGTATCATCCTGAATATCATACTGTAAAGGTAGACAAGAAATTTCACTCATGCTATTATCTACATAAGAGATAAGACAACAGATATTTTATTGGTAGTTTTCAGGCAGTTACGTTTTCTCAATGGCTTAACCGTACATAATTTAGCTCCCTAATATTGCTGCCTGCAACATAGTTCTTCCAATATTCTAATTGGAAAGGATATGTTGCCGCACACACAGACGCCTGAAACTGCTTATGCTGTTATAAGACGCCCAGGAGGATTGACATATGAAAAAAGCACGCAGTAAACGACACAAATTTT
This sequence comes from uncultured Peptococcaceae bacterium, assembly GCA_900556545.1. GTDB lineage: Bacteria > Bacillota > Peptococcia > Peptococcales > Peptococcaceae > UBA7185. The sequence goes on from USPE01000101.1 coordinate 958, forward strand.
TTATATTGTCTGCCTGCAGCTTGATTTTTGTTTTTTCAATTATCAGTATTTTTACCATATTTCAACATCAGTTAGATGAAAAATCCCGCATTATTTTGACCGATGGATTAACAACCAATATGCAGGAGCAAAACCAACGCACAGAACTGATTATCTACAATCTGGAAGAAATGCTGAATTTGCTGCAAAACACATTAGAAACCACAGAAACGGCAATACAGGCAGATGGTTGGGACTGGACAATACAAAACTTAGACGTTGAGATAGATTATCTCAGCACACAGCAAATTCTGAACCTGACTGCCCCGCCGGAACTGCAAACCCTTTATCAGCAGCTTGCAGCAGGAGAAAATGTTGTTACAGATCTGGGACAGCCGCAATTTACCAACACGCCCTCCCAGCTGGCTCTACTGTATCCTGTAATGCAAAACGGCAGCTTGACCGGCGTGCTGCGTGCTCAGATAGACGTTACGGTATTGCTTGGAGAGAGCACGCATCCCGATTCCTTTTTCCAAAAAATTTATATCATACTTACCAAACCAGACGGCAGCGTTGTCTATGCGGATACTGCTTATCCAAACGAAGGAAATTTATTTACAGCCATACTCCAAGGCGGAATTGACCCTGATGATGTAAAAGACATCCAGCAAACCTTTGCAGAAAATGAAGCAATGACCATTTCTTTTTCTGGCAAAGGAAATCAATATTATATGTCCTGGGAGTCTGTGGGATTGCACGACTGGCGCATGGTAATGTTTGCCCGCTCACCGGATGTAGTATTCCAGACCACTACCATTTTGGTAGGGATGGTTACTACAGGAATCATTCTGATTTTGTTAACCGTTGTTTTTTGTATCGTGCTGATTCAGCTGCTGCTCCGCCAGAAACAGCAGATGGAAACACAACAGCGGCGCTACGATGCGCTGGCGCAGTTTAACGACACGCTGCTGTTTGAATATGATATTGGGAGGAACAGCTTAGTGTTCGCACCCAATGCACTGGAACGGCTGGATTTAGATGAGCAATGCCTGGAAGGAATGCCAATCGAATATTATGTGCAGCGCCTGCTTTATCCTGATGACCAAAAATTGATTCAAGAAAAACTTCAGCGCCTTAATATTGTCCTTGGCCAAACCTATTACATGGAGATTCGTTTTCGGTGTAAAAACGGCGCATACAACTGGTTTGGATGCCAATTTAAATCAATCGAGAATCAAGACAACGCACCCCGCCAGCTTGTGGGAAAATTGGTGGATATCAATGATCAGCGCAAACGGGAGCAGGTTTTGCAGCGAGCAACACTGCAGGACGCTCTCACCGGCATTTATAACCGCGGCGCAGAAACGCTTATCAATAATTTGTTAAAAGAAGATGAGCGGGGACTTTTCTTTATGCTGGATTTAGATGATTTTAAAACCATCAACGATACCTATGGTCACGCTGTCGGCGACGCACTGCTGACCGGCATCGCCCAAATCCTCAAAGAAGTGTTCCGACCGGACGATATTATCGCCAGAGTAGGCGGAGATGAATTTGTCGCGTTTCTTTCCGGCATCAATGATGCCAACGTTGCAGAAAAGAAAGCAGCCTTAATCCAAAGCCGCATGGAGCAACTGGATATACCCGGAATGGAACATGCCATTTCTGCCAGCATCGGCGCTTCCAGCGCCCCGCAAAGCGGTTCTGACTATGACGCGCTGGTTCGCGCCGCCGACCAGGCCATGTACACCATCAAGCAGCAGTCCAAAAAAGGATTCGCTTTTCATATACAAAACAAATAACGAATACGTACACAAAAGCATGATGTACACATCAAAACAAGCATATCCCCTAGAGTGCGGAACCTTTCAGCAAAGGTCTTCTCTGTCGGATCTGCTTGTTTTTGTTTACATGCTAATCCATTATATACAGTATGATTGGCTTACATCTGTTTTTTGTTTTTGCAGTCAATAACACAAGGGAGGGTACAACTCCTACGAGTCATATCCTCCCCTGTTTAGACTATCGATTCGCTTTCTTTAGTTTTTTAACACTGTGTGCAGAAACAATTTTTTCTGCCGCACTTGTTATTAAGGAACTTATTAATTTTTATGGTATTGCCTGTTTTATTCTACAGTTTGATCAACAGAAGCATCGTCCTGTTCCGGTTCTCCTGCAGCTTCGCCGGCAGAAGTATCATCCTGTTTTACTTTTGCAGCAGCCAATTCTGTTGATTCTTCTGTTACAATTTCACCATTCGGATTCAAAATAATCACCAAATCCTCATAGCCTGTAGCCTGAATGGTAATAGTAACGCTTTCCCCTTCTTTCAGAATATCACTTCCGAATATAATCGCCGTACCGAACTCACTACTGTAAAAAGTACCTTCTTCCATATTCCAATCTGTATTGGATTCTTTCAGGGGCTGATTACCTACCGATACAGCAGTTATCTGCCCAAAAAAGTCTTTGTTCTCAACTCCGAATTCCAGTGCATAACGGCCAAGAACGTCTTTCCCATACTCTTGCGGTGTTGGTGCTGTTAACAAGTCACCCGGCTGTTCCGGATCAACAGGTCCTGTTGTTTTTTCAGCTATCGTAACTGTAATACTTTGTGAACCATAATGCTCTGCTGTTACTATTATGGTATAATCGCCGGCTGATGGGAACAGACCGCCTTGCAGAGTTAATCCTGTTTCGGTAGGCGTATACCAGTCATTGCCGCTGCTGCCGCCTGCTTCTTGGGTTAATACGTTTCTCCCATTCACCGTTACACTTTGTAAATACTGCAAGAAATCTGCTGTCAAACCCTGCAGTGCTACTACATCGCCGGCCTGATAAGCAGAACCGTCTTCTTTGGCAGCCAATTCCAGCTTAACATCGTCCAGCTGCTTTTCTAAAACTACATAAAGCGTTGCTTTTTGATAGCCTTTGGCTTGAATTTCTATGGTGTTTGTTTCTCCTAATTTCCAATTATACACATCTTTACTGATAGTTAACTGATCATCTGCAATCGTATATTCATCCTCGTCAATCGCAGACCAGTTTTTATTGATAACAATATCCGTAACTGTGCTTAAATACTCGGCATCCCCTTGGATTACAATATCCTTTCCTTCCTGCGCTGTCAACACAGTTAATGTTGGTGCAGGCTGCCCCTGGGTATCTCCAAAGGATTGCGCAGCGCCCAATTTATTATCTTCCAATACATACTTCACTTGATAGGGGCGATTTAATTCTGCTAATCCATTTTGGCTATATTCGTCAAAAGTCAGATATTCGCCCTGTTCCAGTTTGGCATCTTGTACAGCATTTAAATAATCAATAAAGTCAAACATACCGCTGCCATCTTCGTTCATTACAGCATCTGCCCGTGTGATTTCCAGCTCCCAACGATCTCGAATGGCTTCAGACTCTTCATTGCCCCGTCCAATTTCATGCAGCAGCAGCGCATTCGATAACAAATCATGGTTAAAAATTAAATCTGCATTCATCATAGCGCTGTCACTGGTGCCATCGCCGTCAGTATCCGTACTGCCGCCGGAAGTTGCACTGGAACGCCCGTCCAGATTCAGACTGTTTAATTCAACCTGACTGATATTGGCAGCTGCCTTTGTCACAGAACTATCAGCTTCCTGTACAGAAAATGTTTTACTGAAGGTTTTGAATCCGTCTGCATATACAGTTACTGTATAACGGCCGCTCTGACTGAAATTTTCTTCTTTGGTTTCGCTGTTTTCATTCCAGATTCTCAGCACATCTCCTATCAAACCATAATCCGCAATATTTTGTAATGTTTTGACATCTGTGCCGCCATCGGCAGTTGGATATTCCAATGTTACTCTTGTGATAGGGTTGGTTATCGCATAGTCAAAATCTATTAATTCAAACCGAATATCTTCTCCCACTTTCGGATTGGTCGGATAACTCAAATTCATCTGCGGCGTTTCCTGATTTACAATGTGAATGGGAACTTTTAATGCTGCTCCATTCTGCGAATAAATTTTGACTGTAAATCGACCGTTGCGGCTCAGTTCATTCTGTCCTGCCGGTAATGTTAAACAATCTGTTTTCTGTGTGTATGAATTGAATGTTTTTTCATAAATAAGCTGCTGTTCTAATGCAGCATTTCCATTTTCACTCATCAACATCACTTTAGTAATACCGTCATACCATTGTTGTTGCTTATCATTGTTTAATGCAAATTTAATGAGTACTTCTGCCCCTGCGTCAAACCCACTGCTGTCCGTTGTGAGTTCCGCATCGGGAGAGTAAAACGCCGGTAAAGCCTCATCGGTTTCTGTCTGTTGTCCTGACAAATCAAACGTAGTTTTTTGCGGCGTAATCCGCACATTGCCGTTTTCGTCATAGTTATCCAGATAATAGTCAAACACAGAAACAGAGCCATGCGCCAAAATTTCAGAAGGCGCAGCCCAAGCCGGTGTTGCCAGCAAAGCAAAAGCCAGGGTAGCAGAAACTGCAGCTGCTTTCATTTTTTTCTGATTCATTATTTTGTTGCTCCTTTCGTCAGAGAAATTTCTTGTTTCACACCGTCATCATTTCGTACAACAGTCAATACCTGATGATTTAAATGTTCAATTTCCCATTTTACAATCAAGCCGCTGTCTTCCACCGGTTCGGCAGTAATTTCAACACCATCTACCAACAAGGTGTAATCTGCCGCAGTACCTGTTTGGAAAGAAACTACCAGATATTGCACCCAGCCTAAATCGACAATTTCTGTTTCATCTAACTGCACAAATTGTCCGTTTGTTTGTTCTTCATCATCACTACCGCCAGTGTTGCTGTCTCCAGAGCCGTCAGAATCATCAGAATCTCCGGAACCACCGGAACCGCCCGAACCGCCGGAGCTACTGGATCCGCCGGATCCGCTATAGCTGCTGGAATTACCGGTTGTATCCCCATTTTGTATAATTTTTGCATCTGTACCGGTTTCATTCAAAACTGCTGTTGCACCATATGGCACTGTCTTGCCGGCAGCAGTAACAATACCGCCGCTATTTTTTACTACAGTCTTTTCTGTGCTTACATTTACAGTTCCATCTGTTACAGATACTGTTTCAATGGTGCCGTCACCGGAAATATCTGCATCTGCAGAAACATAAACTTCGGTAATTTCAGCAGGTTCCGTAATCTGCACTGTTGTCTTTCCTGTTTGGTTTACTATATTCAACAGATCTGCACTGGTTTCTCCTTGTAAAAGAAGCTCCTGTCCGCCACGCACAATAATCCGACCTGTATACTGCCGATTTTTTCGCTATGGACACATCCATAACGTTCACAGCATATGGTTCTGATGCACAAACAGCCATCTCGGCTGCTGAAGAACAAGTCACCCAATTGGAATCATTATTTTCTACAACAAAAACACACAGCGACATTGCCTTGTTAAACCAAACAAAAACAACCGCTGTTTCATCTGAGGTGCTGACCGTGCTGCAAACAGCGCTTCAATTATATCACGATACAAACGGCATATTTAATCCTGCCCTTTATCCGGTGCTAAAAGCTTGGGGATTCACCACCGAGCAGTATCAAATACCCGATTCCCATACACTGCTCCAACAGTTACAACATATTGAGGCCAATACAATCCATCTTGATCTTGCTTCCCAAACTGTCACCTTAACGGATCCTGCAACGGAAATAGATCTGGGCGGTATTGTAAAAGGATACGCATCCGACCGGCTCATCGAATTATTTCGTCAACAGGGTGTATCTTCTGCTATCGTTTCTTTAGGCGGAAATATTCAAACATTGGGACGCAAGCCCGATGGTTCTCTTTGGAAGGTTGGAATTCAAAATCCATTCAATCCGGAAGTCTGTATCGGACTGGTAGAAATTGAGGAGCAGGCAGTGATTACCTCCGGCGCCTATCAACGTTATTTTGTCGGTACCGACGGCAAGCAATATCACCATATTATTGACCCTCGAACCGGCGCTCCTGCCGAAAGCGACCTGGCTTCTGTCACCATCGTCAGCGACAGCGGCATTTTGGCCGACGGTCTTTCAACGGCTTTATTTATCATGGGCAAA
>USPE01000102.1 GCA_900556545.1 uncultured Peptococcaceae bacterium
CACGGCTGGGTACTGCTGAACAGCGGTAAAATGTCCAAATCCAAAGGCAACGTGGTAGACCCTAACGTGCTGCTGGATAAATACGGCGTCGATGCCATCCGTTACTTCCTGCTGCGGGAAATTTCCACCGGTTCCGACGGCTACTACTCTGAAGAAGCATTGGTAAAACGCATCAACACCGACCTGGCCAACGACTTTGGCAATCTGGTGAGCCGCACCGTAGCTATGATTGACAAATATTTTGAAGGCGCAGTGCCTGCCCCGGCTGACACACCAGCCAGCCAGTTTGATGCAGAATTAAAAGAACTGGCGCTGTCTGTAGGCAACGAAGCTGCTGCCTGCCTGGAAAAAATGGACTTTCCAAATGCGCTGGCTGCCATCTGGAAATTAATCAGCCGCGCCAACAAATATATTGATGAAACCGCACCTTGGGTATTGGCCAAAGACGAAAGCCAGAAATCTGTGTTGGGCACTGTACTGTACAACCTGATGGAATCTATCCGTATCAGCACCATTCTGCTGGCACCATTCATGCCATTGGTACCGGGCAAAGTTGCCGAACAAACCGGACAGGCATTAGAAGACCGCGCCTGGGCGGATGGCTGTGTATGGGGACAGGTAGAAACCGGTGTTAAAGTTTGCAAAAAAGACGCCATCTTCCCACGCATCGATCCAAAATCTTTAGATTTACCAAAAGAAGATGCAAAATCGGAAAAAACCAAAGAAGAAAACCCAGCTGCCAAAGCAGAAGCTAAAAAAGAAGCCAAACAGACTGCTGAAGCACCGGCCCAAGCCAAAGCTGAAATCACTTACGATGATTTTGCCAAACTGGATCTGCGGGTGGTAGAAGTGCTGGAATGCAGCAAAGTAGAAAAAGCAGACAAACTGCTGCAATTCAAACTGAAAATGGGCGATGAAATCCGCACCGTTGTATCCGGCATTGCCAAATTCTATGAAAGTCCGGAAGAATTAGTGGGCAAAAAACTGGTTCTGGTGGCCAACCTGGCGCCTAAAAAAATCCGCGGCATCGTTTCCCACGGTATGCTGTTGTCGGCAGCAACCGACGATGACAGCCTGCTGGAAGTGCTGCAGGTAAGCAAAGCAGAAATCCCATCCGGTTCTACCGTTTGCTGAGGACCAACATGATGAACTTATTTGATACCCATGCCCATATTCTGGACGAAAAATTTGACGAAGACCGCCAACAAGTGATTCAACGCATTTATGATAATATGGCGCTGGTGGTCAATATCGGCTGTAATTTAGATGATTGCCCCCGCACAGTAGCACTGGCAGAGCAGTATGATAAACTGTACGCCGCAGTAGGGCTTCATCCCGAAGATGTTACCACCTACACACCGGAAGGCTGGGATATGATCTGTCAGCTGGCTCAGCACCCCAAAGTGGTGGGCATCGGCGAAACCGGACTGGACTATTACTGGGACGTTTCCACCAAAGAAGCCCAAAAGCGATTGTTCCAGCAGCATATCGACCTGGCCTGCCAGCTGCACAAACCGCTGGTCATCCACGACAGAGAGGCCCACGGTGATACACTGGATATTCTAAAAACCAGCAGCGCCCGTCAAGTCGGCGGCATTCTGCACGCCTTCTCCGGCAGTGTAGAAATGGCGCTGGAAGTTATCAAACTGGGCTTTTACATCGGCTTGGGCGGCCCTGTCACCTTTAAAAATGCCCGCAAAACCGTAGAGGTAGCCGCAGCCATTCCTTTGGACCATCTGGTCATTGAAACAGATTGTCCTTATATGGCGCCGGTCCCCTTCCGCGGCAAGCGAAACGAACCTGTACTGGTACAGCACACAGCGGAAAAAATTGCCCAAATCCGCAATATGCCTGTGGAAGAACTGATAGAAATTACCTATCAGAACGGAAAACGTGTTTACGGCATCTGATGCCTGCACAACTACAACAAAAAGCCAACCCTGCTCATCAACGGCAAGGTTGGCTTTTTGTAATTTCACTGATTCTTTTTTTCATAACCGATTTCAAAATCAAAACAGCATATTACACAACGGTACCATGCAAATCAAAACAATAACAGATACTGCCACAAACAACCATCCCATAAAGTAGGCGTCTTTCTTAGGAATATCTTCATTCCCAAATACCACTCCCGCCATCATAGAACCTGCCGGCGTAGCATACGCACTCTGCAGCAGAATGTAAATGGCAAACCATAATGTTAATGGATTACCGCCCATTTCAGCAAACAATGGGCATAATAATGGAATAAATATCGCACCCAGTATTACATTATGCATAAATTGTGTCAGAATACCCAACACAACCAATGTAATAATAATCAGCGGTGTCACTCCCAGACTGGTCAACATCGGTTTCAATATCCCTGCAGCCGTGGCCATAATTCCCACATCAGCAGACTGCATAGCGGAAGATAGCGGAAAGGTAACTGCGAACAAGATTACTACAGGCCATGGTGTATTTCTAAACGCCTTAAATACATCAGCAACCGGTTTCCCTGTTTCATCTCTCCAGATAACAAAAATCACCATATAGATAATTGCAAAACCTGTAATACCTAGCTGTTTTAAAAATTGCATGAACGCAACTTCTGGAAATATTTCCGGCAATAATAAACCTGCAAAATAACATACCAGCAAAATAAGGCTTGCTTTTTGATATTTATTGACAGTTAATCTGCCATATTCTTCACACAGTTCTGCCGTAATATTAAACTTGGAAGCATCAATTTTCAGCACAAATTTCATAACTGCCACTAACAACAATAACGTAGCCACTGCAAAAATCAATCCTAAAATAAATGTTGGTGCAGATGGTATCGCAATGCCAGTAGCCTGTGTTAAAAATCCACCGTAAGCGATAATACCAATTTTAAATGGAACAATATTTACCCCTGTAAATACACCATATAAAAGAATGATGGATAACATACTGACCAGCGGATGCGTTTTTTTCAACCCATTCAATTCCGCCATAGTACCAACAACGCTCCAAAGTAAATACACTGCTGCAAAACCGCCGCCGGACATACCCATTACCAATGCTGCAATAATCAAACCAATAACTAGTAACCAAGAACGGCCAATAAACACTTTTCTGGATAACAGCCAGTAAGCAATAACCTGATTTACGCCAATTTGGCTTAACACTTCCGCCATTGCAGCGCAAACAATTACCATGATAACAGAAGAATTACCCAACCCGGCTGAAAATGCCTCATTGATCGTCATAAAACCTGTTAAGCCTAATGCAATAAAACCCAATAAACTTGTCCAGAGCAAATCAATAAAAATCCAACCATATAACAATCCTAAAAATACGCCTAATACGTGCATCCCCATTTGTGTAATTGCTCCAACAGGTTGCACCACATAACCAAATCCGAACATCAGTGCAGCCATAACCGCCACATGGATATAGCTTATCATCGTTTTTTTATTTTCCATGTTTTTCTTTCCCTTCGTTTGTTTTTTACTGCATAGTATTGCTACAAATCCTACCATACTGCCATACTGCCGTTTTTTCTCTCGTGACATACTATACAAATGTCACAATTGATTATATAATTGCTTTCGATATTTATAGTATAAAAGAACCTTTACCTTTCGCATAGCAGCTAATGGTATCATCAATATGCAACCAAAAGTTCAAAACTTATTTCTATTTAGAAACCTATCTGCTTACTCCATTTGTAATACCATTTCTCAAAATCACTAAAAAACAATATCTGCAGCAGCGTATAGACGCTGCTGCAGATATTGTTTGATAAATTATAGTTTTTACTTTTCATCATAGCCAGTATTAGATCCAGTTTATAAAACTACTGTAATAACAAAAGGTTTCCCGCGCATTTGTGTTTTCAGCAAACTGCTCCAGCTCTGCTTCATAGTCGTGTTTCTGCATTGCCGGACACTGCATGCGCAATGATTCTAACCAAAGCATATATACCTCCGACAATTCTTTTTTTAACATTTGCTGAAACTGTTTCCGCTGCTCATTCACAACATGAAAGTCCATCGCTTTGAAATACCGCGTCTGCTGTAAAATCGGAGAAACTGTTTTTCTTTGCGCCACCAAAGCCCAGCGAGCGCAGTATGCCTTATAATGACTTGTATACATGTCATAATGGCAGCCTGTATCGTCTTTCCAGCAAAAACCTGCATACACATGGGGCTCACCGACACGCACTTCCAAAGAGGTATCCATCTGCTGCCGTTTCTTCCAGAGCCATTCCTTTAGCTGATATAAATCAAGCTGTTCTAAATAACCTTCTTGATACAATAACGCCGCCGTAGCCTCCAGCAAATTCAACTTATTTATATCGTAGCTGCCAGCCAGCCGTTGCTTCCATTCTTCTATAGTATTGCGTGCTAGACCATTTCTTTCTACCGTATGCAGCTTGGCAACGGCATCGAATAACTGTGGTGGATACAGCCTTTTCAACTCGGCAAGCAACTTCCATTGATGGCTGCGCATAATCGCGCTCCGCTGCCCCGGATACAAAATAATGCGGCGAGTTGTCTGTACAACTTTTGCTGTCGGAATTCCTTTTTGCTCACATTGCAATAAAAATTGAAATATTTTTTCTTCCCTGCTTGTAATATAATAACCTGCCTCTTTACCTGAACACCCATATGCGCAGCCATAAAGCTGGTATACATCTTCCACCAGCCCCTGCCGTTTTTGTTCAATATAAACGTCAGAAATGGCCGCATCACGATTTACATACAACGCCACGCTGCTCCATCCTTTCTATCGTTTCTTTATCCGGTAGCATTCTTGTGCAAAGTTTACTGTTACCGGAGTATCTAACAAATCCCCCATCACTTCATTGGTCATCATTTCCGCAATGGTCCCTTGCTGAACCATTCTGCCTTGTTTTAGCAGCGCCATATGGGTAAATATGGACGTAATTTCTTCTGGATAGTGGGTTACATATAATATGGTTATTTTTTTTGTGTTCACAATACGTACCAAATCTTCCTGCAACCGTTCCCGCGCCAACAAGTCTAAGCCTGCAGACGGCTCATCCAACAGTAAAATTTCCGGATTTCCCATAAACGCACGGGCAAACAATACATTCTGCTGCTCGCCTTTGCTTAAAGTAGCATAGCCATTTTCAGCCCGGCCGGATAAACCAAAATATTGCAGCAAGAATCTGGCCCGTTTCAAATCTGCATTTTGCACCATATAATTAATTCCCAAACGCCCATCTTTGCCTGCCAGCACAATATCCAGCACCCGTTCACGATGCAAAATTTTATCAAAAAATGATGTGCTCACCCAACCAACCCGTCGGCGCAAATTGCTGATCATGTCATGGCTGTAGGGCTGCCCATCCATTTTTACAACTCCTTTTTGATATGGAAGATATCCGGCTATCACACTGAGCAAACTTGTTTTTCCGCTCCCATTTTCTCCAAACAAAACCCAATGTTCTCCCACAGAAACTTGCCAATTGATATCCTGCAGCAAATACCGACTGCCTGCCATACAGGACACATTCTGAAATTCAATTTGCCGCTTCATAAATACCACGCTCTTTCCAATCATCGGGCAAGTCACTGTCTAATATTTGCAATTCTTCCTGCAAATCTTGCAAGTTCTGATTTACCGGAAAGTTCCAGCCATTTTCACCCACAACGCCAAGCTGAGAAAATCCCCATGCCATAATTTCTGCCGTTTTGGCTACATTTTTATCGCGCATTTTTTTCTGATCAACTGCATCCCACGCGCAAGGCTCGCTCAAAGCATCTATAAAATATTTCGCTGCCGCATAAATTTCCCGCTCTACACCAAATTCAATTTTTTTGCATTGGGGACAATAAATTTCCAACCGTTCCGCTTCATCTACACTATAAGTAACTCGTTGCAACACCAAATCACTGCCGCAATCTTTACAGCAGCAACGCTTTAAACGACCCTGCAGCATCTCAATCCTATCGCTCATAAACCCATCTCCCATATTTTTATTTCTAAGCCATAGCTTCTGTACAAACTTCTGTACAAAGCAAGAAAAAGAGGGGCAGCTCTAGCAAGCCACTCCCCCTTTTCTAAAAATTCAATATCGTTTTATCTCCATTATTCTGCTGTATCCGGCAAGATCTGATGCACAACGGCACCTTCAGCCTGAGCCGGCAATCTTACACCCATAATAGCCGCAACCGTTGGCGCCAGGTCAACCTGACGAATCATACGCTCCATCGTATAGCCGGATTTTACACCCGGACCGGCTGCAACAAAGATAGGTGATACAGATGTACCAAAATATCCTTCTGTGGTTGGCAGTGCGTCACCATGCAAACGGTTAAAGCCTTCCTCCAGGAAGTAAATAATATCACCGCAGCGTTCACCGCTCATACCCAACAGCACAGCATCCTTATTGCGCATTGCAATATTGACAACACGTTTTCCATGCATTCTGTAGTTGTATAAATCATCAATAATCTGCCGTTCCAAATCATATTTATCCGCCGGATCTACACAGCCATGATCATTTCTGCCTTTCAGATTGATATAAATATGGTTGCCGCGCGGCGCTACCGCTCTGGTTTTTTCCCAGTCGATTTCACGAATTTCATTGCCGTTTTCATCTTTTTTAAATACAGTATAACCTAATTCTTTCAATACACCCACATTCATAACAAAGCCTTCACCCAAGAATGGCAGTTCATCTTCTTCACTGCACAATAACCCATGGTCAGATGTCAAAATCAAAGTCCAGCCTTTATCCATCAACGGCATCAAACGGGATACATAATCATCCGCCTGCAGATAGATTTCTTCTAAAAAGCCCTGATATACGGTTTCGTCATGGTCACTGCCATAAGCTTCTCTATGTTTTGCCCATCTCCAGCATACATGGCCAATATGGTCGCAGCTGTGCATATGGGTAAACACTGCTTCATAATCATTTTCTTCAATCAAACCCAATAACGCCTGCGCCTGCCACTTTTCAAAATAAT
>USPE01000103.1 GCA_900556545.1 uncultured Peptococcaceae bacterium
TTGATGTCCGCTGCCCCACGCCTTTCTGGTGGGGTAAACTGAAGGATAGGCAAAGATAGGACAAGCCGACCGCACAGTCTTGAGTGTGAAAAAAGTCTAAAAAGAGCAGATATTTTTTCAGTTCTATTTGTGTTGGCCACAAATTGGTTATTATGAATCTTTCACACGAAACATTTGCAATTTTATAAAATGGCATGGGCATGTAAACCTGTGCCTTATTTTTGTGTGCTGGAGAAATAGGACAATGATAGAAAAATCTACATGGGAGAATGGGAATGGAAAAAGATATTCAAACAAGTATAGAAATTTATAAGGAACAGCTGCGTCATGGGCACATATGAACGGCATATCTAACCTTGACTAAATATGTAGCAGAGTTAAAGTCCGGTTTCCCTAAAGCGTATCACACAGGCGGCATCTCATTTGGGGATTTGGATTATACCTATTTTCCTTTTTTTAATGCATACTTAAGAAACCGTAAATTGCGATTTGGCGTGGTATTAAATCATGAAAAAATGCAGTTTGAATTATGGCTTATGGGGCAGAATGCCGATGTGCAAAATCGGTACTGGGAAATTTTGAAACTGTCTCAATGGAATCAGGACAGAAAAGAAATGCCGCAGTATTCAGTATTAGAAGTTATTTTAGAAAATCAGATAGATTTTAACAACAAGGAAACTATGACCCAAAATATCATCACTGGTGCTATGTCCTTGGCGTCGGAAATACAAAAATATTTAGAAAACCAGGATGATGAAAGTTCAGTTTACGGATACATGTTATGATATTCTTATCCAATCTGCGTTTGTTTTTTACTGTATTTGGAAAAGATGTGCATACCGTGAAATAGTTTATTTATTTTTCTGACAGTAAATTGTTTTATATGCTGAAAAAGTTTTCAAGAAAACTTGGTATGAGCAAGAATCAATAAATGCCAGGACGAAATAAAAAATAAACAGCGGGTAGCTGTTAATTTAGCGGGGGGACAGAACAGGGGGAAATAACATGCAGATTGCGGTGGTATATAGTAGTATGACGGGAAACACTGCTTTATTGGCGCAGGTAATTGCAGAAACGGTGACAAATGGGGAGTGCGTATTTTTAGGAACTGCGGAACGGGCTTTGACGCTGCCGCAGTCCATAGAGGAAGCAGAAGTCATTTTTGTGGGCTTCTGGACTGATAAGGGCAGCTGTGATGCTCAAACGGCCAGCTTTTTGGAATCTCTGCATGGCAAGCAGATTTTTTTGTTCGGCACAGCCGGTTTTGGCGGAGATGGGTCTTATTTTGCGCAGATTATGGCCCGTGTGCAGAAACATATAGCAGATACCAATCAAATTGTCGGCAGTTGGATGTGCCAGGGCAAAATGCCGTTGTCTGTCCGCAAAAAGTATGAAACCATGCCGGAACAAAAGGACGGCCAGAGAGCAGTCTTGCTGAAAAATTTTGATCAGGCGGCGCAGCATCCTGATGCAGCCGATTTGGCTGCATTGCAGCAGATGGTCAATCAGATTATTGCCAACTGAAGTAGGCAGTGTATAGAGCAATGCAGTGGCTGTATAGATTCTATGTCAGAAAAACAGTAAGAACAAGCATCATTCCCTAAGATAGTGGAATGGTGCTTGTTCTTACTTGTATAGGTTTGTTATGCCTGTCTTGTTCATTGTCATTACAGTGACTTCTGTATATAATAATAACATTGAAATTAAAACAGCAGGAGGAAACAGACATGGATTATGTTTTAATTATAGACGATGACGAAGCACTTTGTGCGCTTATCAAAAAATGTGTAGAGCATGAGAGCTTGACAGCCATGGTTGCTTATGGCGGTGCAGAGGGATTGCAGCTTGTGGACCAGTACAAGAACGATCTTGCACTGGTTATTCTGGATATTATGCTGCCGGATTTGGACGGATTTCAGGTTTTGCAAAAAATTAGAGAATGCAACTCTGCGCCTGTGCTTATGCTCACTGCTAAAAGCGATGAAACTGACAAAGTTCGCGGATTGCGGTTGGGCGCTGATGATTATCTGACAAAACCTTTTGGTATTAATGAATTAACAGCTCGTGTTCATTCACTGATTCGCCGTTATACTGTCTTGAATCCGGCAGCTGAAATTCACCCCGATTTGATACAGCTGCAAAATATGACGATTAATAAAAACGATCGCGTTGTTACTGTGTATGGACAAACAGTAGAATTGACAGGCAAGGAGTTTGATTTGTTGTTTTTTCTGGCTTCCAACAAAGGACGGGTGTTCACAAAAAAACAAATTTATATGCAGGTCTGGGATAATGGGTATGCTTTTGATGACAGCAACATTATGTCCTTTATCAGTAAACTGCGTAAAAAAATCGAGTTGGATGCAGAACATCCCTTCTATATTCAGACAGTGCGGGGCGTGGGATACCGTTTCAATAAGGAGGCATGACTGTGGAAATCCATACATATTTGTTCATTGTACTCTGCTTTTCGTTGGTTATCAATTTATATTTGGTGTTAAAGCTTCTTCGTGTCCGGCAGCAGCTTGCGCTGATCAATGATGTGCTGGCAGATATGAAAGCAGGAAATTTGAATCGTCGCGTTCTTGTGCATGAAAATGATATGACAAAACAAATTTGTTATGACATCAACCGGATTGCAGCGGAGAGCCAAGCCCGCTTGATTCAGCAAAAACAGGCAGAGCAATCCTATAAACGGCTTATGACAAGCCTATCTCATGATGTTAAGACACCGCTCGCTTCTTTGGTTGGTTATTTGGAGGCTGTTGAAAACGGGTTAGTTGTCGGTAAAGAACGAGAAGCTTATATTCGGATAGCAGCTGAGAAAGCCCAGCGGCTAAAAGAGTTTGTAATTTCGTTGTTTGAATGGGTCAAATTAGATGCGCGGGAACAAGTTTTTCATTTTGAACTGGCCGACCTCCATGAATTGTCCCGCAGTATTGTTGCTGATTGGGTTCCTGTTTTAGAAAATAATGGTTTGGAATATGAGATTGTAATACCAGAAACAGTATGCATGATTCCTGTTGACTCTGCTGCTTATGTTCGTATTTTGAATAATTTATTGCAAAATATTATTAGTCATAGTGGGGCTGCAAAAATAAAATTGTCAGTAACAGAAGAGCCAGAGTGGGTAAGCATTGCTTTGAGCGACAATGGGCGGGGAATTTTGCCGGAGGAGCTGCCTTATATATTTGAACGGATGTATCAATGTGATCATTCCCGTTCTGCTGAAGGAACTGGATTGGGATTATCTATCGCGAAAGAACTTGTCAATGGGCACAGTGGCAGAATAAGAGTTACCAGTACACCTGATATTGAAACCACATTTACGGTTTTATTGCCGAAAGTCCTGTAATAAAGCAGGGCTTTTTTGTTTCTGTTATGAAAACATGAAAAAAATAAGATTGCGGCAAGGTTTTGGCAAGGTTCCTGTTTTATAATAATCTATATGGATAATTAGAGAAGAACATATTGAAATGGGAAGAGCAATAGTAGCTTTTATTGTGCAAAAGGCCAATCTTCTTTATAAAGAAAGCGGGGAAACGTGATGCATGATTTTTTGATTGAAACAGAACAGTTAACAAAGATATATGGAAAACAAGTTGTTGTAGATTCGGTAAATCTTCATGTGAGGAAAGGCAGAATTTACGGTTTGCTTGGACGTAATGGCGCAGGGAAAACGACGATTATGAAAATGATTTTGGGTTTAACCTCCATCACTTCCGGTGAAGTGAATGTATTTGGTCGGAATATCAAAGGAAGAGAAAAACGCATCTATCCAAGGATTGGGGCCATGATTGAAACGCCAGGATTTTATCCTAATTTGACTGGGACGGAGAATCTGGAGATTTTTGCAAAGCTGCGCGGTACAGCTGCTTCTGATGCAGTAAAAACTGCTTTGAAGATTGTCGGTTTGCCTTACAAGGATAAAAAGCTGTTCAGCAAATACTCTCTTGGTATGAAACAGCGGCTTGGCATTGCCAATGCCATTCTCCATGATCCAGAGCTGTTGATTTTAGACGAACCAACCAATGGGCTTGATCCCATTGGAATTGCTGAAGTTAGAAATTTTTTGAAAGAACTGAGCCAAGATCGGGGAAAGACCATTCTGATTTCCAGTCATATCCTTTCCGAAATACAGCTGCTGGCTGATGATATCGGTATTATCGACCATGGTGTTTTGCTGGAAGAAAGCAGCATGGAAGAATTACAAAAAAAGAACAGCCGGTATATCCTTCTGCAGGTTTCTGATGTTTCCAAAGCGGTTATACTTTTGGAACAGCAATTTGCAGTGGAGGCGTATTCGGTAGAAGATGATCATAGTCTGCGGCTATACGATACGTCTCTGGATATGGCAGCAATCAATAAAGCACTGGTGCTGCAGGGTGTAGCTGTTATCAGCGCAAGTCTGCGTAATGATACGTTAGAGGATTATTTTAAGAAAATTACAGGAGGAGAAGGTATTGCTTAAATTGATTCAAACTGAATTTATGAAACTGCGCCGAAGAAGGTTTGTTTGGCTGATGTTGTCAGCAGCACTGTTTATGCCTCTGTTTGCTTTGTCTTATTTTCAGCATATAGGAGAAACAGGTATTGACTCGATACAGTTTTATAAATGGGCAGCGTTCAGTTACACACCGTGGATTATCCTGCCTGTTGTTTTGGGGATGCTTTGTACAATGCTTTTGTATGACGAACACCAATATGATGTGTGCAAGCAGCTTTGGATTGTACCAGTTCATCCGATGGGTTATTTTTTCAGTAAGTTTGCAGTTGTATTGTTTTATGCCATCCTGTTTATGTGCATCACAGCCTGCGCTTCTGTTTTAGCTGGTAGTTTTTCTGGCTGTATTGTCTGGGATGGAAATAGTGCCTTGTATCTTCTGAAAAAATGTATGGAGATTGGTGTACTGACAGCTTTTGCTATGCTGCCCGTTTTGGCGGTGGCCGCATCGCAAAAAGGATATATTCTTCCTGTTTGCGTTACTTTGATCTACACATTTCTCGGATTTATTTTGCTGATGGTAAATATGTATCTGCATCCGCTTTCCAGCACGACAGCTATTGTAATGGGGAATGTGCCGGGCGCGGTATTATCACAAGAACTTAATCGTATGGCTGCATTGTTTTGTATTGGAATATGGGGCGTTGTTTCAACAATTGCGGCAAATATTGCATTATCCAGAAGAACGTGAGGTGTAAACAATGAAACAATTACTTTGGGCGGAAAAACAAAAACTTCGCCGCTCTAAACTTATTTGGATTACCATATTTGCAACCATTATGGTTGCGGTTATTGTTTTTGCGCAGGGTCAATTTGTATTTCACGGTTCCCGTTATGTGGATAACACAGGTTGGTTTATGACGGCTGCGCAGTCGCTTGCCACTTTTTTTGTTCTTCCTGCAGTCATTGCCCTTTTCGGCAGTTATATGATTTGCCGAGAGGAGCAAGAGGATACGATGAAGTCTTTGCAGCTTATTCCGGTGAATGAAACGAAATTGATTGTTGCAAAAATGATCATAACGCTGGCTTTTAGTATTTTGATTTATCTGCTGCTTTTTCTGATAACAGTTTCAGTTGAAGCAATTTTGCATAATGAATCCTTGTCTATTGGACTGGTACTGGAATTTTTGAAAATTTACTTTTTGGATGGTTTGGGTGTATTCTTAGCAATCGCTCCGATGATTGTTCTGGTAGCACGTATGAAAAAAGGGTATTGGTTGGCATTGGTATTTACAGAAATCTATTCTTTTACCGGTCTATTCACAAGTATGTCCGGCGTGCTGAAGGTGTTTTATCCGATTACAGCAGTATTTCATGTTTCTGGCTATTATGATGCATCTGCAATACAGATTATATTAAGTGGGATAACTTTATTATTTTGCGGAGGAACCGCTGTGATATTGCTGGTCAGTTTTCAGAAAAAAACACAGCAACGATAACGCAGATTTGTTCAGTTATAAATAATCAGCAGCAGGAAAATTATGAAGCGGAATTTTTTGCACGATGGCAGCATTTACTAAAAATGATAAGTAAACAAAAAACGCTGAAAACCAATAAAAACGTAATGTTTCTGTCGGTTTTCAGCGTTTTTTATTCCATATAGCTTGCTGAGAAAAATTTATATCAGTCAAAAGACGAGCAAACCTGACTGACATCTCTGACCAGATAATTACAGGGTAATGCTTTCTTCCGGTTGTAATACCGGACAGGGAATGCCGTAATTTAACAACTGATTGGAAAAGAAATTGGCGTTTTGTTCAATGACCGGAAAGGTGTTGTAATGCATTGGGATAACCTGTCTGGCATGCAGGGCTCTGGCAGCCAGCATGGCATCTTTGATATCCATGGTAAAGTTTCCGCCGATGGGCAGCAGTGCCAAATCAATGCGGTTGGCATTGCCCAGCAGGGTCATTTCATGGCTGAGACCGGTATCTCCCGCATGATAAATGGTTTTTCCGTCTATCTGCAGCAGAAAACCGGCCGGATTTCCCAGAGGGATCAATTGTCCATCTTCTTCTATGGCAGAGCTGTGCAAGGCGGGCGTCATTTTTACATAACCCCAGTCAAATTGATAACCGCCGCCAATGTTCATGCCGTGAAAATTGGCAACGCCTTTGCTTTTTAAATAGGTGATAATTTCCGGATTGCAAACGACAAGACAGTTGGTGCGTTTGGCAATGCTGGCTGTGTCTCCGATATGATCCCAATGTCCGTGGGTTAGCAGGATCACATCGGGAGAAAGGTCGTCAGCTGAAATAGTGGCCTGACTGTTTCCGGTAAGAAAAGGATCGATTAATAGATGGGTGCCTGCTTCTGTAAAAATAGAGAAACAAGCATGTCCGTGAAATTGAAGCTTCATTAGAACAACCTCCTGTGCTGATATTTTGTTGTTTGTATTTGCTTAATGGGT
>USPE01000104.1 GCA_900556545.1 uncultured Peptococcaceae bacterium
AACCGCCCCACAATCCGCTCGGCGGACGCTGCGACAGCAATACTTCTGAGATTTTCGGTGTCCCGTCCGTCGTTTTGATGGAACGGGCTGCGCTTTCCTGTGTTGATGTGATTGTGTCGCGTCAAAAAAAGCTGGAAGAGCAGGCAGGACAGCTTGGCTTACATCCAAAACGGCGCGTCCTGATTGCAGCGGGCGGAGGCAATAACGGGGCGGATGGTATCGCAATTGGCAGACTTCTTTTGCAGGAGGAGTAACTGGTATTTGCTGAATGGATGCAAATAGCGAGAATTTTTACAGTTTTTTAGACAGGTACAATTATGTGCGTACTTGTTTTCCAAGAGATGCCTGTTATAATGAGGGAAAAAAGACAGGGGGAGATTGGAATGGACTATCAGGCTGTGATAAAAGCATTGAAGCGTAATCGGTATCAGGTGCAGTATTTTGAAACAGGAGAAGAAGCTGTCCAATATTTACTGCAGCAGCTGCAAGGTCAGCGCATTGGGTTTGGCGATTCAGAAACAATCAGTCAATTGAATTTGTATACATTGTTGGCACAGAACAATACGGTGATTGATCCAAAGCAGAGTAAAGATAATGACGAATTTCTGGCAATGGCACGGGAATGTCTTACTACCGATATTTTTTTAACATCTGTAAATGGAATGACAGCGGACGGTGTGTTGGTCAATTTAGATGGCACCGGAAATCGAATAGCAGGTTCTTTGTTTGGACATAAAAAGGTATATTATATTGTTGGAACCAATAAAATTTGTTCTGGTTTAGAGGATACTGTCTGGCGTGTTCGCAATGTTGCTGCGCCCAAAAATGCCAAACGGCTGCAGCTGCGCACACAGCGCTGCCAGCTTTGCCGCGTGCTGACTTTCCGGCTGTACCGTCCCCAACAGAGCGTATTTGTAATGGCTTGCTGATTCAGTTAAAAAAGATGAATGATATGGAGATGGAAGTACTTTTGGTTCATGAAGATTTGGGTTTTTAAGGAGGCTTTATGCAGCATACTTATAAAACAGCGGAAGTGCCGGAGCTGGCCAATGAAAAATGCGCAGTGATTTATGCGTTGGAATTGATTGGCGGTAAATGGCGTTTGCCGGTTATTTGGAAATTATCGCGGAAGGAATCTATGCGCTATAATGCGCTGCGCCGTAGTTTGGACGGCATTACCAATATTATGCTGACTCGAACGCTGCAGGATTTGGAACGGCATGGGCTGGTTGTACGTAAAGAATATCACCAAATACCGCCCCATGTAGAATATGCGCTGACAGAGCAGGCCAGAGAATTGATTCCGGCATTGGAAATTATGGGAGAATGGGGCCGAAGACAAATGAATCGGGCGGCGCAAAATACTGCGGACGAGAAGGATTCAGCAAACGCAAGGTAAAAGGATAATAAATCGGAAGAAGCATAGCTGGTTTAAAAATGGCAGTGTTCATTGATGTAGTGGAGAAATACTGAAAACTACGGATAGTGGGTGCGTTTGCAGAAGTGTAAAAAATTCATGTCCAGACATGTAAAAACTACACTTCTTAATGTGTAAAAAGTACAATGTAATAAGACTGAGAAGAATAAGACTGAGTATAAGATTTATAGAGGAGGGGGAGGGCGTTTATCGTCTGCCCAAACTATGTGGTGTAAGTAAATATCTTTCCGGTAGAAAAATTTAGCGGGTAATAAAAAAGCGTATGAACTGTTCAGCTTTTTTGCATGATACAGTCATACGCTTTTTTGATTTTCAGTAGGATTATCTTGTTTGCGGAGCCGTTTTTAATTGACCGATGCCATCGGTTTGTTTGGGCTGCCCTTTCTTTTGTTTTTGCAGCAAATAAAATACGCTGTAAGAGCAGCAGAGCATCAACGCAGATAAGATTGCCAGTAAAAGAAAAGCGTTCTGGCTTCCTACCATGGTAGAAAAGGCCATGTCATTAGCTATGCTGTTTTGACTGGAAGCCACAATGGTTGTGATAACTGATGTGCCAATGGCGCCGGCTAATTGCTGCAAGGTGTTAATGACAGCGTTGCCGTCGGTGGTCAACTCTTCCGGAATTTGCCGCAGTCCGTTGGTCATGGTGGTGCCTACAGAAAATCCCTGCCCAAAGGCAAAAAAGAGATAGAAGGTAATAAATAATGCAGCTGTCAGATTACGGGCAAACAGGCTGAAGCAAACAGCGGCAATTAAAATAGCGGCATTGCCTAACAAAATTGGTGTTTTAGCGCCAACCCGATCCAGCAGTCTTCCGCTGACAGGGCCTAATACAGCACCGAGCAGACAGCCCGGCAATAGCAGACAGCCGGCGCTGAAGGCATCCTGTCCGGATACCAGCTGGGCATAGTTAGGAATTAAAAAGCCAAGGCCCAGGCAGATAAATTGAATCAGCAGCAATACCAGCACACTGAGCAAAAAGGGCAGATAATGCAGCACTTGCATACGAATCAGCGGAGCGGATGACTGGCAGGAACGGCGATAAAAAACAGCAATGGCGATGATACTGACAAGGAAAAGTCCCAGTACCTGTACACTGGCCCAGCCATAGCCGGATGCCAGGCTGGTGGCAAAAATAAAACAGGTAAAGCCTACGGATAAAAGCAGATAGTCGGCCCACTGAAACGGTATTTTTTCAGTTGGGGTTACTTGTCGGATGGAAAAGATACCAAACAAAAATGCGGCAATTAAAACTGGCAGCAGAGAAACAAAAATCATGCGCCAGCCAAAATTGCTCACAATCATTCCGCCCAGCGAAGGACCGACAGCCGGTGCCATAGCGGTGATCAGTGATGCAATGCCCATCATCAGTCCCAGCTTTTGCACCGGGACTTGCTCCAGTACAATATTAAACATTAGAGGCAGCGCCAGTCCAGTACCGACCCCCTGTATAAGACGTCCTAAAAGCAACAGAGCGAACACCGGTGCTGTGGCTGATAGAAGGGTACCCGCAATGAACAGAGAGATAGCGGTAATAAATAGTGCTTTGGTGGTAAATCTCCGCTTTAAGTAAGAAGAAGCGGGAATAATGATAGCCAGCACCAGCAGATAGCCGGTTGTAATCCATTGTACGGTAGAAGTGCCAATTTGAAATTCCTGCATTAATGTGGGAAAGGTGACGTTCATGGCTGTTTCTACTACAACGCCGGAAAAAGACATAATGCCCACAGCGATAATGGAAAGAATTAAACGGGCGTCTACTTTTTTCTGATAATTATTCATTTTGTGTTGTACCTCCATTGTGTTTCAAGCTAGAAGGGCGTTCTGACATATCCATTTGGCTGCTGTTGAGAATCTGGTAAGCCTGATGGATTGCCTGCGCTGCCATATTCAGTTGCTCCTGTGCAATAGGGGCTAATTGTACAGCTACCCAATTGTGATATTTATCGATGTAAAAATCATAATATTGCTCTCCCAAGGGGGTGAGCTGCAGCCAGATAATGCGTTTATCGGAGTGATCCGGTGTTTTGGTGACAACCTGAAGCTGCTCCAAATCGTTGATTAAGCGGGTGATGCTTGGTCTGGTGACTTGAAGCTCCTGGCTGACATCGCTGACTTTTACAGCACTGTTTTTTTGTGAAAGCCGTTGTATCACGTCAATGACATGAATGTGTCGGGCCGATAAGCCGGATGGAAGCTGGGGCATCAACTCGGTAATTCGTTTGGCCTCATGGCAGGAATCAAAAAATCGTTTGACAGTTTCAAGATCCATGAAAATGTCCTCCTTCATAATATTACTACAGATAATTACCTATAGTAATTATCTGTAGTAATATTATAGCTGGTTTCAGAGAATTGTCAATTCATTTTTGCGGCAATGACAGGAGAAAAATGATTTCGTTGTATCCAGTGCAAAGTTATACTATAATGAAAACAACTCTTTATGTGCAGAAAAATGGCTTTTTCATATTGCTGCTGAGATAGCTGCAAAGAGGAAGCAGCGGTTTTTTCATAATATTATGGAAAGAGAGATGTGGTATTGATGGTAGAAAATGAAACAAGGTCTGCGATGATTGTTATTGATATGGAAAAGGGATTTGTGGAGCCGGAATCGGCCCATTGTATTTGCACTGCCAAAGCCACCGTGCCTGCCTGCAGCAGGGCAATAGCCCTTGCCAGAGAAAAAGGGATTCCGGTATTTTTTGTCAATCGTATTTATCGCGCCAACGGCAGTGATGTGGAAGCTACCCGCTATCATAGCTGGGTACAGGGCGGCAGAGCTATGACACCGGGAAGCACAGGTCCCTGCAGTTATGAAATGCCGGCGGGTATGGAGCCGAAGCCGGGTGATTACACACTGATTAAGCCCCGTTGGAGCGGCTTTTTTCAGACCGAGCTGGATTTAATTTTGCGTCGGCTGCGCATTGAAACGGTTATTTTGATTGGCACCACTACGCCTAATTGTGTGCGCACCACTTGTTATGATGCCATATCGCTGGATTATAATGTGATTGTGCTGCCGGAATGCTGTTCTTCTCAGACAGAAGAAATCCAGCGGGTTAATCTGGCCGATATGGAGCGTGTGGGTGCGCAGATGATGCCGTTGGGACAGTTTGCTTTATATCAGGCCCAGTCTGCGCCGCAGCTGGTGCAGCAGGTACAGCAGGCAGTGATGAACGACACAGCAGCACCGGAAGCCAATCTTTAATGGTTGATGGAGTTATGAAGTGATTTTATTGAAGGTCATTCAGAAAGGCAGAAATTATGCAAAAAGTAATTTTATTTGATCGTGTATCGAATGCTGCATCTTATATGGATAAAGATGTTTTCCAATACATCAGTGAAAGCCGGATTGAAAGCTTTGAAAGTTTTGATACGTTCAATCTTTTAGCATTTGACTGGTATGACATTCATAGTGAAAGGATCGAAGCATCTAAAGTCCTTATTTATATGGACAAAAGTGATTTATTCTTTATTTGTAAAGATACCACAGCCGAGCAGCATTTTTCCAAAATGGTAGAAATGCTGCAGAATGAAGCTCCCATGAGTAACGAACAGCTGCTTTACCGTTTTTTCATTCGTCTGTTTCGGGGTGATATGGACTATTTGGATGGGATTGAAGCCCAAATCAACAATGCAGTCACTGCGTTATTATCCGGCAAGCTAAGCAATGCACCGGAGAAGGTTATTTCGCAACGGCGGGAGTTGCTGCGGTTAAAACACTATTATGAACAGCTTGACACGATTTTTGATGAAATAGTCATCAATGATAATAACATTTTGTCCGCCGAGACTATTAAACGACTGACTATACTCGGCGCAAGAACGGATCGATATTTGAATAAGATATATAATTTGCAGGAGCTTGTCAGCCAAATGCAGGATACTTATCAATCTCAGCTTTCGATTCAGCAGAACAATTTAATGAAAATTTTCACCATCGTCACAGTTATCTTTTTACCGCTAACGTTGCTTGTGGGGTGGTATGGTATG
This sequence comes from uncultured Peptococcaceae bacterium, assembly GCA_900556545.1. Taxonomy (GTDB): domain Bacteria; phylum Bacillota; class Peptococcia; order Peptococcales; family Peptococcaceae; genus UBA7185. The sequence continues at coordinate 5,432 of USPE01000104.1, forward strand.
AACTTTGCCTATATGCCCGAACTGCATTGGAAATACGGCTATCCGATCATTATTGCTGTTAGTACCGGAATTGTGGTCGCACTGATATGGTACTTTAAACACAAAAAATGGCTATAATTTTTACATATGTTCTAATACAAGTTCGGATTATTTTCCAGGTGAAATGTTTTTATAGGAAAAAGGCTGTAGAAACTGAAAGATAAAACCAAACAGGATTGAATTGTCAGGAATTGTGGTAAACTAACAATAAGAACGCAAAAATACAAGGAGGTATTTTGGTAATGAAGCAAAAACGATCGTATGTTAAACACAAAAACGGAAACTGGTCATGGATGGTATTGGTTGCGCTGCTGTGCGGATTGCTGTTGGCAGGCTGCGGTGCAGGGCAGGATCAGAACCAGAATCAGTCTGTGGATAAGACTGAAAAACAGACAACAGAACAGACTGCAGAGAAAAATTCTGCTGTTAATGATGCAATGATTGGTCATATGAAAGCATTGCAGCTGGCTTATGCAGAAGTGGACGCCGATGAAAATAAAGTAGAAGATTTTTCTGTAGAATTGGAACAGGATGATGGGCAGGTTTACTATGAGGTTGATTTTGAATGGGATGGCTATGCGTATGAATATGAACTGGATGGGGTGAATGGCGTTGTTCTGGCGCAGAAAAAAGAGCCGATTTATAGAAGCAGCATAGAGCAGCAGGCGAAACTGAACTATTTGGAAGCGGCGGAGATTGCTCTTCAACAGGCCAAAATCAGTGAAGAACAGGCAGAGTTGCGGGAAGCTCATTTGCATGAGGAAGATGGGGCTCCGGTATATGATATTGTGTTTGCCGTTGATGATCAGGAATATTTTTATCGAATACATGCTATAGATGGCAGTGTGTTGCTGCAGCGGCAGCAACAACAGAAATCGGTTACAGGCAGTAAAGTGCAGGATGAAAGCGGGATAACGGTTTCTATGGAGCAGGCCAAAGAGATTGCTTTGCAGGATGCAGGGATAAAGGAAACCGATGCGCAGGAACTGGAAATTAAAAGAGAACGGGATCATGGTATGGTTGTGTATGAAATTGATTTTGAGGTAGAACGTGTGGAGTATGAGTATTTGATTGATGCTGCTACCGGTGATATTCTTGAAAAACAAAAAGACTGATGCTGGTTTGCGGTAACAAAGTTTGCTTGGAAAGTTCTTGGTGACGCAGGGACTTTCCAAGTCAAATAGGGGTAAAAAAGAAATGATTTTTTATACAGTGTAAAATTGCAGAAGTTATGGCGGCATTTGGTTGAGAACTGCTTTCGGCTATGTTAAAATAAACAGATATGATGATATAGTTTTTTGCTGGGAGGAAAGCAAATGAGCCGCATGATACAAACCACAATTTCAGAAAAAGTATACCGTTTCTTGGCCGCAG
>USPE01000105.1 GCA_900556545.1 uncultured Peptococcaceae bacterium
CTTCCAGCAACAGATAGCTGCAGGCGCTGTTCTGCTTGGGCAATGTTATAGAGCCCGGATTGGCATAAATATAATCGCCTCTCTGCTCTAAAGCCGGAATATGGGTATGCCCATGCAGCAGTACATCACCTGGCTGCAGCATAGGCAAATGCTGCTGGTTATATTGATGGCCGTGAGTGGCAAACAGCATTCGTTTTCCCACCGATAAAATGCAGTAATCTGCCATAATGGGAAATTCCAACATCATCTGGTCCACTTCGCCATCACAATTTCCCCGCACGCATAAAATCTGCTGCTTCTTTTCATTTAACAGCGCCGCCACTACTTTGGGGTCATAGCCTTCCGGCAACGGATTGCGGGGCCCATGGTACAATAAATCTCCCAACAGCAGTAATTTATCCGCCTGCTCCCGTGCAAAAGCTTCCAACAATTGTTCGCAATAATAAGCCGATCCGTGAATATCGGATGCAATCATCAATTTCATTGTTCTACACTCCTCCTGACACAACTGGTCATATTCTATTTTATCATATCCGTTTACTCTTATAACAGCTTGTCCTGCTTATCGACACCGCCCTTTTCTATGGCAATCCACCCTTTATAATAATCGTAGCTGACACCATCCTCCATACTGGTAAACAGATCCCGGGAAATGACGCAGCCAGTCTGCCAGCCCATCGCCTGTAAAGCTGCACAATGCTCTTCCACATTATTATGGGTGTCATCCTGCACAGCATATCGCAGCAATACCTCTGCATAAGTGGTTGCCGTGTCTAACTGCCAAATACAATCTTCATCAGCTTCCGCCAGTAAGCAGTATTGCACTTCAGCGCGCGCATCGGTCTGAAACCCCACTGATGCATTTTGATCTAAAATAGACCTGCGCCAATCGTCAGTTTTTTGCTCACAAACCAGACGAATTTGACTAAAATCAGGCCGCCCCATCCGATAAGGATGTTCACGCAATACAGCGGCTTCCTGCAGATAATGACAGCGCAGCTGAATCTTTTTGCTGGTCTGCTGCAGTTCAGCAATTTTAGCATCCACTTCCCACTGCTTTTGCTGCAGCAGCTGCTCCAGTTCTCCGGCAGATAAACAAAACAATTGCTTTAGCTCTTTGGTAGAAAAATATAGATCCCGATAAAAAATAATATCGCTGATATGCAGCAAATCCAAAAAGGAATACTGCCGATAATTATTTTCTTTGTTCCGTTCCAACTTTAACAATCCCTGCTGTTCCCAAAACCGCAGCTTAGAACTGCTAATCTGCAGCAGCTCTGCAATTTCACCAATTTGAAACCAATGCCGCACGCTATCACGCTCCTTTTTTGATTTAATACATCATATAAAAATTTTGTTGTCGCGTTTATCTGAAAATCAGAGAAAACAACTTGACTTTTAAGCTGCTTTAAGGCTTATAATATCATCTGTTATCTTACTTGAAAAGGGAGAATCTGTTCTATGCAGCTGGATTTATTAAAAGACGAACCTCGAAAATTATTTTTAAAATATTTAATTCCCTCTGTCAGTGCCACCATGGTTACTTCTATCTATTTATTAGCCGATTCTATCATGGTAGGCAAAGGGTTGGGCGAAATCGCCATTGCAGCGTTAAATCTTGTATTGCCACTGTTTAATATTTTATTTGGCACCGGCGCATTGTTCGGTGTGGGCGGCGGTGTACTGTTTTCGGTAGCCATGGGCAACCATGACCCGCAACGAGCCAAACGTTACTTTACACTGGCAGTCTTATTAAACGGCAGCTTTATGCTGTTCTATCTGATTTGCGGCATATTCTTTCTAAAACCTATTTTGACAGCATTGGGCGCTACTGCTGTTACCATGCCCGATGCCTACGCCTATGCCAGATGTATTGTACTGGGCGTTCCATTTTTCACATTCAGCAGCTTTTTACAAGCGCTCATTCGTAACGACAAAGCGCCTAAATTGGCTATGCTGGCTGTCATTACCGGCGGCGTTACCAACATTGTGCTGGACTGGGTATTCATCTTTCCGCTGGGTTGGGGCATGGCCGGCGCAGCTCTGGCTTCGGTTATTGGTGTCATTCTGACCTGCCTGATTTTATGCACCCATTTCTTCCACAAAGAAAATCATCTTTCTTTCCTGACAGAGCGCTTACGTCTCCGCTATGTGAAAGAAATTTTTCAGTATGGGTTTTCCAGCTTCTTTATGGAAATCTCAACAGGTATCGTTATCTTTGTATTCAATTTGCAGCTGCTGCATTACGCCGGCGAACTGGGCGTTACTGTCTACAGCATTTTATCCAACAGCGCTTACATGATCATTGCTTTAAGCAACGGCATTGCCCAGGCGGCGCAGCCGTTAATTGCTACCAACTTTGGCGCAAGAAATCATGCCCGCATCCAACAAATTAAGAAATATGGTCTGTTTACTGCAGCGGTGGAAGGCGGATTTTTTGCCCTGTGCGGTTTACTGTTCCCATTGGCTGTTGTCTATATTTTCATCAACCCGACAGAACAGATTTTGCAAATGGCACCACTGGCTGTACGGCTGTATTTCTTATCTTTCCTGGGTATGTCGCTGAATATTTTCTTTATCAACTACTTCCAGGCCATCCTGCAGCCATCCCAAGCATTGACCGTCTGTGCATTGCGCGGACTGGTGCTGTGCGTCACCCTGGCCTATCTGCTGCCGCTGGTTCTTGATGTAACCGGCATCTGGCTGGCTATGCCATTGGCAGAAACCATCACATTAATTGTGGCGCTGCTGTTAAACCGACGCACCAAAGTAGTATCGTAAACAAGGGCTTTTAAATTGCCAACAAAAAATATCATCAAAATACCACAAAAAAGGAACGGAAGTGCATACTCCGTTCCTTTTTTATGTTACCTATCTCTTATTAACAATGCCGCCTATCTATAAATCCATCTGCCGTAAAAAATCTCTGGTTTTCAACGGTCGGCTCAGCAGCTGCTGCATCTGCAAATCCAGATAGCGCTCTATGGATTTTTTGCCGTCTTTGCTGACATATACCAAACCCAATCGATGCAGCGGAATCTGATTAAATGCCCGCAGCACAGTCATACCTTCCCGACTGAGCCACAAACCAGGCGGCTCTGCTGCAGCGCAGGCCGGGCAAAGCAAACCGCCCTGCACGCCACGATGACGCTCAGCTGTCAACGGCGCTCCGCAATAAAGGCAATGCTCCAGCTCCACACCATAGCCCTGCTGCTCCAACAACTGTAATTCCAGATAACGAACCGCCAGCCAAGCATCAATGTGCTCCAGCAGCGAAAAAGTCTGCAAAATCAGCAAGAACAATTCGCCATCCGGCTGACCTTCTGCCACCACTTGATCCAGCAGTTCGGCGGCATAGCTGGCATAACTCATCCGCACAAAATCACTGCGCAGCGCAGAAAACATATTGACAGCCTCTGCCCCTGTCACCACCGGAAACCCTTTACTTTCCGCCAACACCAGCTCTGTCTGACTAAACAGCAAAATTCCGCTGCGCAGCTTGCTGTTGGTTTTTTTTACACCTTTGGCATGCACGGTGCATTTTCCCTGTTCATTTGTGTATACTGTAAGGAGCTGATCTGCTTCTTTATAATCTCTGCTGCGCAGAATCAGACCGTTCACATGCTGATATGCTTCCACCTATACTATCCTCTTTATGCTCTTCTATCTGACAACCCAACAGATAATAGCCAATTTGCCCACTTTGCTGAAATAAATCCCAACAAATTTGCTGCAGCTTCATACCCATTCTCCTTTCCATCGGAAACAAGCTTCCTAAAAAAAACGCATCATTTATCACACATCGTTTTATTGGTAGTGTCTGCTGTCCAGTTCTTTTTATCCAGCCCATTTTTTCCAGTAAAAGCGCAGCATAGCAATATTCTGTCGATTACAGATTATTTTATCATAATTTCATTGTCTTTTCATTCTTCTGCAACATCTGGTGCATCCAGTTTATTGGCAGCTAACACAGCAGCCTGCTCTGCCCGTTCTGCCTCACTGAGATAAGGTTTCATTTTGTTGCGAATATCCTGCATTTTTTCATCCAGCAAAGCGGCCAAATCAGCGCACTGATTTAATCCAATCAATACCTGACGGGGCACAACCTTGCCCTGCTTGTAATACAGTTTATGCTCCAGACTGGCCCAGAAATCCATGGCAATGGTGCGAATCTGCACCTCAATGGTTACATTTTCTGTTTTGTCAGTCAAAAAAACCGGCACATTTACCAGCAAATGCAGACTGCGGTATCCATTGTCCTTAGGATTTTTGATATAGTCCTTCACCTGCTTAATTTCCAAATCACTTTGGCTGGCCAGTTTGTCATAAATTTCGTAAATATCTTCCACAAAGGAGCATACCACCCGAATACCGCCAATATCATGCAAATTCTCCCGGGCGCTTTGCGCAGATACCGGATATCCTTGCCGGATCAATTTTTCAATGGTCTTTTTTGGATTTTTGATGCGGGTTTCAATATGCTCAATGGGATTATAATCATGCAGAAAATCATATTCTTCATTGAGAATATTCAGCTTGGTAACAATCTCATCTAAGCCGAATTTATGCACCACAAACAAATACCGCCACTCGTTCAGTTCTCTGACTTCATCCACATCAATCAGTTCGCGCAGAGAATCCACTTCACTCAAAAAACTTCCGTTACTGTTATCAATTACTACCGACATTCCATACACTCCTTGTATTTATATAAAAAAGCCTTTCTATATCATCTGTTTTTTGGAGAAAGCATTTTATTTCAAATTTAATTTATGCTATAATAACCATTACATTGCCATACATTATATCATTTCTATCTTGATTATTCTAGGGGGTAAAAACCATGTCTTTAGATGGAATTGCCATTCACGCTCTGGCTGATGAACTGCAGCAGCGTCTGGTCGGCGGCCGCATTGATAAAATACAGCAGCCCGATCCCAGCACCATCCTGCTGTCCATTCGTCAACCGGGCCATAACGATAAACTATTGCTTTCCTGCAATGCACAGACAGCACGCATCGGTATCACCACCGCAGCCAAAACCAATCCGGCCCAGCCGCCGCTGTTTTGCATGGTGCTGCGCAAGCACCTGGAGGGCAGCAAGATTATTGAGATCCGTCAAACCGAATGGGAACGCATCATTCACATTGTCTGCGAAGGCTACGACGAGTTGGGCGAAAAAGCAACCCGCATTTTAATCGGTGAATTTATGGGAAAACACAGCAACTTGATTCTCATCAACCCACAGACCAACACCATTTTGGACAGCGCCCGCCGCCTGGGGATTGAAATGAGCCAATACCGTCAGGTGTTGCCGGGGCTCGCATATATTACACCGCCGCCTCAGGAAAAACACTCCTTGTTTGAGTTGACCCAAGAGCAGCTAATCAGTTTCTTTTTGGAAGCGCCGGCCAGCCAGAGTCTCAAAAAAATTCTGCTGAACACCATCGCCGGTATTGGCCCGCAAACAGCAACTGAATTGATTTACCGCAGCGGACTCAATCCCGATGATCGGGTGGATTTTCTGGGCCAATATGACTATGACCGCATCTGGCGGCAGCTACTATGGCTGCGCCATCTGCTGGAACAAAAAGCATATCAGCCTACACTGGTAGAAGACGGCAAAAAAGCAGTGGCTTTTGCACCTTTTCCGCTACAGCAATTAGAACAGCTGGAGCAAACCCGGCTGGATTCCATGAGTCAGCTGGTAGAGCTGTTTATCGGCCGTAAGGAACAATCCAATCTGCTGGCCCAGCGCAGCGGTGATTTAGAGCGAATTATCAACCGGGAAATGGAACGTTGTGAAAAGAAACTGGCTCTGCAGCTGGATAAAGTGCAGGAAGGCGAAGATGCAGAGCATTTCAAAATCTGGGGAGAGCTGCTGACTGCCAATCTGTATCAAATCAAACAAGGTACAGAAGCGCAGGTAGTCAATTACTATGATCCTGACCAACAACTGATTACCATTCCCATGCAGGCCAACCTGACACCTAACGAAAATGCACAAAAATATTTCAAAAAATATGCCAAGGCCAAAGCCGGCGCACAGCAATCTATTATTCAGGCGGAACACACCCAGGATGAGCTCAATTATCTGGACAGCATCAAAAACAGCCTGCACAATGCACAGACACCGGACGATCTGCAGGATGTGCGGTTAGAACTGGAAGGCTCCGGTTATGTAAAAGCACGGCTCACCAAACAGAACAAAAAGAATAAAAAAGAACCGGTTTTCAAACCATTGGTGCTGCATTATGGTGATATTGAAATTCTGGTGGGCAAAAACAACGTACAAAACGATTATGTTACCACCAGACTGGCCCGCAACAACGATGTGTGGTTTCATGCCAAAGATATCCCCGGCTCCCATGTCATCATCCGCAACCATCAGGAACAGCGGGAACTGACTACCGATGTGCTGGACTTTGCTGCTCACTTGGCTGCTTATTTCAGCAAAAGCCGTTACTCCGCATTGGTGCCTGTAGACTATACCTTAAAACGGCATGTTCACAAACCCAATGGCGCTAAACCGGGCCGCGTGATTTATGAAAATCAGAAAACCATCTACATCACACCAGATGAAGAAGCCATCCAGCAGATTTTACAACAAGGCGGCAAATCACCGGATCAACAGCTGTCTGAATAAACAGTTGCATTCATATAACAAAACTTCCAAGGGCAATTGGCAAACTCCTGCCAGTTGCCCTTGTTGTAATTAATTCTGAAAAACCTAATATAAAAAATACGATTGCGAAACCGCTCAAAGTTTCTAACACCAAAACAAATACGCTTTAAT